>CAJXTO010000092.1 GCA_913061245.1 uncultured Oceanospirillales bacterium | reverse complement strand
TGATCAATGCTGCATAACGGCCCAGATCCTTTGACTTCAGATAGTCGAGCAACTTACGACGCTGGTTGACCATCCGGATAAGACCACGACGGCTGTGGTGGTCATGGATGTTCTTTTTGAAGTGACCCTGAAGGGCTTCAATATTGGCAGTCAACAGGGCAACCTGGACTTCCGGTGAACCCGTGTCGTTTCCGCCACGGCCAAACTTCTCAACGATTTCAGCTTTCTTCTCTACTGATAAAGCCATTTTCTCTACTCCTACAATGGCATGCCCGACCTTATTGGCCAGAATCCGAACTGCCGCGCATGCCAGCAGCAGCCGGAGATAACATCCGTTTTGCAGCGATCACACCATCAGAATCGACGGATACCAGTCCAATAAATGAACCTCCTGCAAAATAGGCGCGCATAGTATCGCACACATCAAGACCTTTTCCAGAAACTTTTTGCCCTTGAATCAATGTCATGCACTCATTTTCGGCCAGATCGACCGGTGGAAAATGGCTCAAAATTGCATCGACAGGTAGCAATGAAGAATCAATCGTTTCTGGCTCGCAACCCTGAAGTGTTTCGAGCGTATTCCATGGGTGCGCTTGCTCTAGAGAAAAACCACCCGATAGATCACGACGTAAGCGACTCAAATGCGCAACCGTTCCCAAGGATTCGCCAATCGATTCAGCAAGGCTCCGGATGTATGTCCCTTTGGAGCAGCGGACACGGATATCGATCCACCCATGGTCCGCATCAAACTGTAAAAGATCGTTATTAAAGATATGAATCGCACGCGGAGGTCGATCGATTTCTTGTCCTTGACGTGCCAACTTATAAAGCGGTTGGCCCTGATATTTAAGAGCCGAAACCATTGGAGGTATCTGCATCAATGAGCCAGTCAAAGCGTCCAACACTTCCAAGATGACAGACTCAGATAATTCAGGAATGGGTTTGACGAGAACGACATTGCCGTCTGCATCAAGGGTATCAGTTGCTGCGCCTAATTGAACACGTGCGAGATACCCTTTGTTCGCATCAAGCCCGTATTGACTAAACTTCGCTGCCTCTCCGAAAACAATAGGCAAAACACCAGTGGCCATCGGATCAAGCGCCCCAGTATGACCAACTTTTTTTGCTTGAGACCACCGCTTTAGACGGCTCACCACACCGTTGGATGTGAGACCTTGAGGCTTATCCACAATGAGGATCCCGTTAAGATCGCGACCCTTGTTGCGCTTACCCATCAGTCGTGTTGATCACTCTTCAGTGCTTGATGAATGAGCTCATTAATTCGCGCCCCGCGTTTTAATGAATCATCGTAATGGAATCGCAAATGCGGAACTTTGCGAACTTTGAGCCCTCGACCGAGCTCCATGCGCAGAAACGTCGCAGCTTCATTGAGGATTGTTAGGCTTTCGACAATCCTTTCATCAGAATCCTCTGGAACTAATACCGTGACATTTACATCGGCATACGAAAGATCCTTTGATAGATCGACAAAATTGACCGTGACCATACCAACACGAGGATCTTTCAGTTCGCGCTGAATGAGCAGAGCGAGATCTCGCTTGATCTGCTCACCCAGACGCTGTGTGCGACTAAATTCCGCCGGCATTAGATCTTCCGTGCAACCTCGCGAACATCGAATACTTCGATTTTGTCGCCTGGCTTCACGTCCGTGTAGTTCTTAACGCCAATACCGCACTCGGTACCATTACGAACTTCGTTAACGTCGTCTTTGAATCGACGGAGAGACTCAAGCTCTCCCTCATAAATCACAACGTTATCGCGTAGAACGCGGATTTTCTTGTTCCGGTAAACAATGCCTTCGACCACCATACAGCCAGCAATTTGACCAAATTTTGGTGAATTAAAGACATCACGAACCTCTGCCACACCTACAATTTCCTCACGGAGCTCAGGCGCAAGTAGACCAGACATCGCTGCTTTAACGTCGTCCACAATGTCATAAATAACACTGTAGTAACGGAGCTCAATGCCATCGCGTTCGATGACCTGACGTGCACCAGCATCCGCTCGCACGTTAAAGCCTAAGACGATTGCCCCAGCCGATGATGCAAGTGTTGCGTCTGATTCGGTAATTCCACCAACACCCTGAGCGATTAGGTTCACACGAACCTCGTCAGTGGCCAGCTTCTGGAGTGCCGCTGACAAAGCTTCAAGTGTGCCTCGCACATCAGTTTTCAAAACGATGTTGAGATTCGATACTTCACCCGCTTCCATATTGGCAAACATTTGATCGAGCTTTTGTGCCTGCTGACGCTTGTGCTCAGCATCACGAGTTCGTTCTGAACGGAATTCAGCGACTTCACGTGCTTTACGCTCGCTCTCGAGAACCATGAATTCATCACCAGCATCAGGCGTACCTGACAGACCAAGAATCTCAACAGGAATCGATGGGCCCGCTTGCTTGATCTGCTTGCCGTTTTCATCCACCAATGCGCGGACTTTACCAACCTGTTCACCAGCAAGAATGGCATCACCGACTTTCAAAAGACCGTTTTGTATGAGCACAGTCGCAACCGGACCGCGGCCTCGATCAAGACGTGATTCCACAACTGTTCCTCGAGCAGGGCCTTCATGAACAGCTGTTAACTCCAACAGTTCAGCTTGCAGCAATACCGCCTCAAGAAGTGCATCAATACCTTGACCAGTGTGCGCACTCACAGGGATGAACTGCACATCACCGCCCCAATCCTCTGGAATAACTTCGCGGCTCGCCAACTCAGTCTTCACACGATCGGGATCTGCCTCTTCTTTATCGATTTTATTGACCGCTACAACGATTGGAACGCCAGCTGCGCGTGCATGCTGTACTGCCTCTTCTGTTTGAGGCATCACACCGTCATCGGCCGCGACCACAAGGATGACAACGTCAGTCACCTGAGCGCCACGTGCACGCATACTCGTAAAGGCTGCGTGGCCCGGAGTGTCAATAAATGTGATCATGCCGTTATCTGTGTCAACGTGATACGCACCAATATGTTGCGTAATTCCACCAGCTTCTCCAGCGGCAACACGAGATTTGCGAATCCGGTCAAGCAGCGAGGTTTTACCATGGTCAACGTGACCCATAACTGTCACGACTGGCGCGCGTGATGTGCGCTCACCTTTAAGCTCTTGATAGTCATCAAGCACGGATTGCTCGAGTGCATCGTCAGCGACGATTTCAATCTTGTGACCCATCTCTTCAACCACAAGCACTGCAGTATCTTCGTCGAGCACCTGGTTGATGGTTGCCATGACACCCATCTTCATCAAAATTTTGATCAGCTCACCTGATTTAACAGCCATTTGACTCGCCAATTCGGCAACAGTCACAGGCCCTGAAATCTTAACCTCGCGAACGATTGGTGCTGCTGGCTTCTCGAATTTGTGAGAAGACAATTCTTCAGCGGCCTTACCTGGCTTACGCTTACCGCGCATTTTCGGCCCGCGCTCATCATCAGCAGGTACGAGCTTTCCACGCTTGTCGTCACGCTTTCCAGCAGGCTTACCATGGCGACGCGGTTCATCATCATCCGCAGGACGGTCGCGACGGACGTGTGGGTCCTTCTTGTGACGGCGGCCATCATCCTCTTTAGGCGGCGGAGGTGGTTCCACGACCACTGGATCAACGACAACTTCTTCAACCGTAGTTACGACCTCTTCGGCAACTGGCGCTTCTTCCGGAGCAGCAGATGCTGCCTCAGCATCCCGTGCTGCTTGCTCGGCCTCACGGCGTGCGCGCTCTTCAGCTTCCTGCTCTTCGCGTAATTTCGCTTCCTCAATTTCGCGCTGCTTTTCTGCTTCAGCGGTTAAGTCTCGATGCACGTAGGTACGTTTCTTACGCACTTCCACATTCACTGCACTAGCACCTGCCTTAATGGTTGACGTCGATTTACGACGCAGCGTCACCTTGGCTGGTTCTGCAGAAACTTTTGCCTGTCCTGAACGAATATGAGCAAGCAGTTTCTGTTTCTCATCATCAGTAACGACATCTTCAGGAGACGACTTATCGATCCCTGCTCCTGCCATCTGAGAGAGTAATTGTTCAGCTGGAATGCCAACGAGTGTGGCCAGCTGTTTTACTGTTGTGTCAGACAAAACTTACTCCTGTTCGCTACTTTCTTCGGCTGATTCATCAGCGTCATCTGCGAACCAAGGTTCACGCGCTTTCATGATGAGGGCTGCCGCAGCGGCTTCATCCACACCCTCAATTTCAGTCAATTCATCAACCGACAGTTCTGCTAAATCTTCCATAGTGCACACACCACGGTCTGCTAGCTGATAAGCAAGACCCGGGGTCATACCGTCCATCGTTAACAAATCATCCTGGGGCTCACGTGATTCATCACCAGCCAGTGCAGCCGTTAACAACACGTCACGCGCACGCGCTCTGAGAGTCTCCACAAGATCTTCATCAAAGCCATCAATTGACAACATTTCTTCGACAGGGACGTAGGCAACTTCATCAATTGATGTAAAGCCTTCTTCAACCAAGATGCGGGCTAGTTCAGCATCAGCATCCAGTCGTACCATAAACATGTTAACGAGCTTCTCAGACTCAGCTTCCTGCCGCTCAACAGCCTGCTCTTCACTCATGACATTGAGCTTCCAGCCTGTTAGCTCAGATGCCAACCGCACGTTCTGACCACCACGACCGATTGCTTGCGCAAGGTTGTCACCAGTCACCGCGACATCCATTGAGCGATTGTCTTCATCCATCACAATAGAAGACACTTCTGCTGGCGCCATCGCATTAATCACAAGTTGCGCTGGGTTGTCATCCCACAATACGATATCCACGCGCTCGCCATTGAGCTCGTTGGAAACAGCTTGCACGCGAGCACCGCGCATACCAACGCAAGCACCCACTGGATCAATGCGCCCGTCATTGGTTTTAACAGCAATTTTCGCTCTCATTCCAGGATCACGTGCGGCACCACGAATTTCGATAGTTTCTTCAGCGATCTCCGGAACCTCAATTTTAAAAAGCTCAATCAAGAATTCTGGCGATGTCCGAGACAGAATTAATTGTGGACCACGGCCTTCTGTACGAATCTCCTGAAGAATCGCGCGAACACGATCATTCACACGGAAAATTTCACGACCAATCAAATTCTCGCGAGGCAATAGCGCTTCAGCTGCTCCACCAAGATCAACAATGACCGAATCACGCGTCACTTTCTTCACAGTACCGTTAATCAAACTCATCAAACGGCTTTCGTAATCTGCGACAACTTTTTCGCGCTCAGCTTCACGGACCTTTTGAACAATCACTTGCTTCGCGGTCTGTGCCTCAATCCGACCAAAATCAACAGACTCGACTTCGATTTCGTATTCATCACCAACCTGAAGGCCAGCATCAATTTCAGCAGCTTCTTCAGTCGTTAATTCCGAACCCAAGATCGCGAGATGGTCATCCGGCACAACAACCCAACGACGGAATGTGTCGTATTCGCCAGTGGCGCGATCAATCGCAACACGAATATCGGCTTCTTCCTCTTCGTAACGCTTACGCGTCGCTGTCGCCAATGCCTGCTCGATTGCCTCAAACACAATACCTTTCGGGATCCCCTTTTCATTCGAAAAGAGTTCAACTACCTGAAGGATTTCCTTACTTCCCATCTTTGCTTCCGCCTACTTGTGTGACATCAGTCACAACCAATTGACCTCGTTCAATGTGCTCTGCCGGGAACTCATATTCTGTATCCCCTTGTTGCAACAGCACCGCTTGATTCTCGACTCCAGCGATAACGCCTGAGTAATTTTTTCTTCCTTCGAAAGGGACTTTCAACTTGAGCTTGGCTTGATAACCCATAAACCGTTCAAAGTGTTCGAGTTTGTACAATGCGCGCTCGATCCCTGGCGAGGACACCTCAAGGGTGTATCGTTCAGGAAGCGGGTCTTCCACATCTAAAATACGCGATACCTGTCGACTGACAGCCTCACAGTCATCAACCGTAACCGGACGGTCTGGATGATCGATCACCAATCGCAACGTCGATCGATTGGCTCTACCAATGATCTCAATCGCCCATAACTCAAGATCAAGTGCAGCCACACTTGGCCCGAGAAGCTCTGTTAATTGCTGCTGCTTCGGTGTCATTTCCAACCGCCAAAAACGAAAAAACCCCAAAATGGGGTTCACGGCCTGCGTATTCTCTTCTCACAGCACTTGGCGAAACGCAAAT
>CAJXTO010000091.1 GCA_913061245.1 uncultured Oceanospirillales bacterium | reverse complement strand
GATGTCGTGGCTTTGTCTGAGACGAGAGTATAGGCGACAATCAATGGTTTCGCTTAAGGGAACTTTCAATGACTGTATTTGTGGCCGATGAGGGACTGCTTGGACTGAGCGAGCTTGCCCCGAGTCATTGTGAGATTCGTTGGTACTCTGGTCGTGATATCCCTCGCTCGTTGTTAGACGGCGCAGATGCGCTACTGGTTCGCTCAACAGCACGCGTTTTGGCTCATAACCTCCCTGAATCCATTCGCTACATCGGTACAGCAACCATAGGTACTGACCACCTGCCGCTGAAGCAGCTCGTCGATCGGCATATTTCGGTCGTATCTGCGCCTGGGTGTAATGCGTTCGCAGTGACTGATTATGTGCTGTCTCATCTTTTGAGTTGGGCGAAATCGAGGGGACGTGCAACCGATGATCTTGTACTCGGCATTATTGGTGTCGGTGCTGTGGGATCGCTTCTTCATACGCGAGCTCAAGCGATGGGGATTCAGACGCTCTTGTCTGATCAGCCGCGATTTGATTCTGAAGACTTGCCCAATCATGTACCGATGCAGGATGTTGTTCGCCAGTCAGATGTCATTTCAGTTCATGTACCACGCGTCACTGAAGGCCACTACATAACGGATCGGCTATTGGATGAAAAAGCATTATCGCGAATCAAGCGTCACGCACTGTTGATCAATGCATCAAGAGGGCAGGTGTTGCATGAGCATGACCTACTGAAACAGACGCATTTTGATTTGGTCTTGGATGTATTTCCAAATGAGCCGGTGATCAGTGATGCGCTGATCAGTCGTTCTTGGCGGATCAGTCCGCATATTGCTGGCCATTCTGCAGAGGGTAAATACCGGGGAACGAAGCAAATACTTCAAGAAGCCGCAGCTCGTTTCAGCTTTGAGTTGAATCATCTCGATGAAGACGCATTTTTGGAGGCAGTTGCCGGGGCTCGACCGTCTAGTCATTCATCCATGGATGCCATTCTCAAAGCGTGCCCAATGGCTGAAACTGATCGCGTGTTGCGTGAACGAGTCTTTCGCGCATTTGAGATGGAAAAGCCGGATTTGTTTGATGAAGTTCGGAAATTATATCGGTTACGTCGAGAATCTGAGATTTACCCTCTATAAAAAATATTGCGACGCACAAAAAATCCCTTATACTTTAGTGAAAGTATTCGCAGGGATGGATCGATGCGTTTGAAATTAACTGAATGGACGGGGTCGTCAGCTGATCGTTCGATATCAGCGCGAGGGATGGACCGCTCCGAAATTGAAGCACTTATTCAGCACGGAAAATTTGAGCGAGTGCGTCCGTTCAAGGCGGTGATGGAGATGATGTCCAACTTCATTCTGTTTTGTCGCTGGCGAGGTGAGGTCTATATGAGCGGTCACCGAGTTGGTCCAGTCCACAAACAGATCTTTCATCGCCCTCGCAAGAGAAACTGACTCTTACCCAAGGATGGGTGAGAGCCAGCGTGCATTCTCATCAACTGCTTCGTTTCTCAATTCTGAGTAACTTGCCAATTGATCTTTTCCAATTTGTCCTAGCGTGAAATAGCGCGCATCTGGGTGAGCAAAGTAAAAGCCACTCACAGAAGCTGTCGGCCACATGGCTAAACTCTCAGTGAGCGAGATTCCTGTTGCCGATTCAACATCAAGTAGCGACCACAACGATCGTTTTTCGCGATGATCAGGACATGCTGGATATCCGGGTGCGGGGCGTATTCCGCGGTATTTTTCACGGATGAGTTCATCATTGGACAATGCTTCGTCGGCAGCGTATCCCCAAAACTCGGTACGCACCCGACGGTGAAGGTGTTCCGCGAAACTCTCTGCAAATCGATCAGCAAGCGCTTTCAGTAGAATCGCTTGGTAGTCATCGTGTGCGTCCTCAAAGGCTTTGACATGCGCGTCGATTCCATGACCTGTTGTGACCGCGAACGCCCCAATATAGTCAATCTGACCGGATTCTTTCGGTGCAATGAAATCACTTAAGCATAACTGTGGCTTGCCATCAGGCATCGGGCGTTGTTGCCTCAGCCAGTGCGTTCTCAGTAATTCACGCTCGTGATTATCAGGATCCAAAATCACGATACTGTTCCCTTCTGAATAGGCGGGGAAACACCCAGCGACAGCATCGGCTCGCAACCATTTTTCATCAATGATTCGATCAAGCATCGCTTGTGCGTCGTTGTACAGTTTTCGCGCTTCAGGCCCTTTTCGAGGGTCGTTTAAGATGTCAGGGAATTTTCCACTGAACTCCCAAGCATTGAAGAATGGCATCCAATCAATCGTGTCTAATAGTGCGTCCAATGGGTAGTCATTCAGTACGACGCGTCCAATTGAGTTGGGCGTTTTGATCGTTGTCGTATCAAATTGAAGTTCAGGACGGCGCGAATTCGCGTCCGCAATTGAAAGAAGTTTCTTCGGTGCTTTACCGGCATGCGCTTTGCGTTTTGCGTCGTGGTCGGCGGCGATTTCCTGATGGTATGCTTCGCGCTCATCACTCAACAATTTTGAAGCGACACCAACAGCACGTGAGGCGTCTTTCACATAGAGCACTGGGCCAGAATAGGCAGGATCAATTTTCACCGAAGTGTGTGCTGGAGAGGTAGTTGCTCCGCCAATCAATAATGGGCAAGTGAACCCCTGACGCTCCATTTCAGACGCCACAGTCACCATTTCATCCAAGGATGGAGTGATTAAGCCAGAGAGTCCGATGATGTCTGCGTTGTGTTCGCGCGCGGCATCTAGAATGGTCTGAGTTGGGACCATCACACCTAAATCGATCACTTTGAAGTTATTACACTGCAAAACGACACCCACAATATTTTTCCCAATATCGTGAACATCACCTTTGACGGTCGCCATGATGATTACACCATGTTCCTGGCTTGTGTCACCTGCAGCTTCTTTTTCTTCTTCAATGAATGGAATGAGATGAGCAACAGCTTTTTTCATCACGCGGGCTGATTTCACAACCTGTGGCAAGAACATTTTGCCGGCGCCAAACAGGTCGCCAACGGTATTCATGCCATCCATAAGAGGACCTTCAATCACGGACAGTGGGCGTGGTGCTTTCACTCGCGCCTCTTCAGTATCTTCAACCACATAGGTATCGATACCCTTGATCAGCGCATAGGCTAAACGTTCTTCGCACGTTCCATTGCGCCATTCAGCGACCGTGGTGTCATCGTCTTCTTTGTCGACATTGTATTTTGGTGCGATATCGACAAGTCGTTCGGTCGAATCATCGCGGCGATTCAGAATAACGTCTTCAACGAGCTCTCGAAGTTCTGGATCGATATCTTCATAAATGGCCAATTGCCCTGCATTAACGATACCCATCGAGAGACCTTCTCGAATCGCGTGATATAAGAACACCGAATGCATGGCTTCACGTACTGGGTTATTCCCGCGGAACGAGAAGGAGACATTAGAAATGCCGCCGGAAATATAACTGTGCGGACAGTGTTCAGTGATGTCTTTACAGGCATTGATGAAATCGAGTGCATAGTTGTTGTGTTCTTCGATACCCGTCGCAACAGCAAAGACGTTAGGGTCGAACACGATATCTTCAGGAGGGAAACCGATCACTTCGGTTAATAGCTGGTATGAGCGCTTACAGATCTCGAGCTTGCGCTCACGCGTATCTGCTTGCCCTGTCTCATCGAACGCCATAACGACAACAGCAAATCCATACTGTCGAATTTTACGAGCCTGCTCCAGGAAATTCGCTTCACCTTCTTTCAGTGAGATGGAGTTAATGATTCCCTTGCCTTGAACGCATTGCATACCCGCTTCAAGGATGTCCCATTTGGATGAGTCAATCATCACAGGGACCCTTGAGATATCAGGTTCTGAAGCAATTAGGTTTAAGAAAGTCACCATTGCCGACTTGGAGTCAAGCATCCCTTCATCCATATTGATATCGATGACCTGGGCGCCGTTTTCGACCTGCTGGCGAGCGACAGCAAGCGCTTCGTCAAATTCACCATTGAGAATAAGTCGCTTGAACATAGCTGAACCCGTGACGTTGGTTCTTTCACCCACGTTGACAAAGCCAGTGGTGTCATCAGCAATAAAGGGTTCAAGCCCTGATAAACGCATCACAGGCTCTTTCGTCGGGACTTTGCGCGGCTTGTGATGTGCGACCTTGTCTGCGATCAAGCGGATGTGCTCTGGAGTGGTTCCACAACAACCGCCGATGATGTTTACAAGACCTGATTGCGCGTATTCGGCGACAATCTCAGACATTTCAGCGGCATCTAAATCATATTCACCAAATTGGTTGGGAAGTCCCGCATTTGGGTGTGCTGAGACAAAGGTATCTGCAACTCGAGACAAGTCTGACAAGAACGGGCGGAGTTCTTTGGGTCCGAGTGCACAGTTCAATCCAATCGTGAGTGGCTTGGCATGACGGACTGAGAACCAAAACGCCTCAGTTGTTTGTCCTGATAGAGTTCGACCCGAGGCATCGGTGATCGTGCCCGAGATCATGATACGAATCTGGATGCCTGTTTCGCGTGCGACTTCGTCGATAGCGAACAATGCAGCCTTTGCATTCAAGGTATCGAAAATCGTTTCGACCAAAATGAGATCGGCACCACCCTCGAGTAGTGCGCGAGTCGCATCCATGTACGTTTCGACCAGTTGATTGAATGTAATGTTTCGTGCACCTGGGTCGTTGACATCAGGGCTAATCGAGCACGTTCTGTTGGTTGGTCCTAAAACGCCCGCTACCAATACTGGCCTATCGTAAGAGTCAGCGACTGAGCGCGCGAGTTTCGCCGCCTCACGATTGAGTTCGCTGACCAAATCTTCCATCGCATAATCAGCCATGGAAGGTTTGTTCGCATTGAAGGTATTAGTCTCAACGATGCTTGCGCCAGCATCGACATAGGCTTTATGAATCGATGCGATGAGGTCGGGCTGGGTCAGCGTGAGAAGATCATTATTTCCCTTTAAATCTTGAGGGAAATCTTTAAATCGCTCGCCGCGATAGTCACTTTCACCAAGGCCTGCGCCCTGAATCATTGTGCCCATGCCGCCATCGAGAATGACAACAGACTCTAATAGTGTGGATTCAAGCCACTGAATGCGCTCATCGCGTGTCATGCTTAACCTCGAACTCCTAACGCGTGGCAGACTGCAAAACTAAGATCTGCGCGATTGAGTGTGTAGAAATGAAAGTCTTCAACGCCCTCGCGGCCAAGGCCCTCGGCCTGGGATACCGCCGCATGCGCAGCGATCAATTGCCGTGTTGTTGGATCTTCATCGAGACCTTCAAACAACGTTGAGAGTGATTGTGGAATCGATGCGCCACAGGCACCGGCAAATCGAACCAGCGTATTAAAGTTCGTGACCGGTAAAATCCCCGGGATCAACTCGACGTCGATCTGTGCGGCAGCGACTCGATCACGAAAACGCAAGAAAATCTCGTTATCGAAAAAGAATTGGGTGATCGCACGGCGACCACCCGCCTCGACTTTACGCTTTAAATTATCCAGATCAGCGTCTGCTGAAACAGCCTGTGGGTGCGTCTCTGGGTAGGCTGCAACGAATAATTCGAATGGATGTCTCTCGAGTAATCCCTCAACCAAATCAGAGGCATAGGCGTATCCATCTGGGTGCGGCACATAATCGGCTTCCGCGCCGCCCTCTGGATCACCACGCAGGGCAACAATCTGGCGAACACCCATGCTCCAATAGTCATCGGCGATCGTGTCGATCTCGTCTCGTGGGGCGCCGACACAGGTGAGGTGAGGAACAGGCTTTATCGTTGTTTTCTTTAAGATGCTTTCGATGACCTGGTGTGTCCGCTCGCGCGTTGATCCATCAGCTCCATAGGTGACAGATACAAATTCGGGATTTAACGGTGCGAGTCGTTCCACGGTTTTCCAGAGGCTCGCTTCAGCTTCTGGTGTTTTTGGTGGAAAAAATTCAAATGACACGCGCGGTGCACTCATGATCGATCCTTGTTTTTTTCAGAGACCAACAAACTAATATCCAGCACATCGCCAGGTAGAACGTTAGTTGCGGTGATTGTTAAGCCAGCCTCTTCAAGCCAACGGCGAATATCAGAAATTGCGATACCCACGGATGGCGGAGTTTTGGCTTGAGCAGCCTCGGTGAATGCGACCAATAGAAGGCGTCCATGGGGCTTGAGAACCCGCGTGGCTTCTTTGATTAATGCATCG
>CAJXTO010000090.1 GCA_913061245.1 uncultured Oceanospirillales bacterium | reverse complement strand
TCTTGATCTTGAATACACCTATTCAATTGAATCAGATTCAACAGTTCTCGAGGCTGCAAAAAAATATACGCCTGTGATTTCACATTCACCTGGTTCTGCAGCCGCACGCGATTTCAGAAAGCTCGCGAAAGAAGTCGGCATGCTTCCGATCAACGATCCAATTTCAGGGGGACTGCAGTTTTTCGTTGAACGAATGCTTGGCCAACAATCCGAGGTGAGTAATGGCTGATCTAGATCTGTATAACCAAGTATCTAAGGCCGGCAGAGACCCAATCCTCGCGCATGTTGGACTGGTCAAACGAACTGCTTTGCATTTAAAAGGCCGAATCCCGCAAGTCATGGATGTCGACGAGCTTATTCAGGTAGGAATGGTTGGCCTCATCGAAGCATCACAAAGCTTCGACGCGAGTCGAGGAGTCGATTTTGAAATCTTTGCGCGCACCCGAATTCGCGGAGCAATCTTAGATGAAGTTCGACGAATATCTGTCTTGCCGCGCTCGGCCATATCCCATATCCGGGAAACCAACGAAGCAACTCAAGAGCTCGCGACAGAACTAGGTCGCGCACCAACACAGTCAGAACTTGCTGAGTTTATGGGCAAAGAATCGGTCGAATATCAGAAAGAACGCTCTCACGCACACCAGATGCTCATGGTAGACTCCGAAGCGGCTGAAGACGAGATGCTCAATGCGCCAGCCCAACAGGGGTATGAGCCAGAACAGGAAGTCAGTGATGCCATGATGATGGAATCATTGACCGACGCGATCAGCCAATTACCTGAACGCGACCAGATCATCATGTCACTGTATTACACTGAGGACATGAATTTAAAAGAAATTGGGGCGGTTCTGGATATCAGTGAATCGCGTGTCAGTCAGTTATTAACAGCCAATGTAAAAAAGCTGAGAAAACTGTTGGCTCTATCCGACTACTAGGAATTGAAATGGCACTATTTGGTCCAACGGAAAAAGATCTTAAAAACACCGCAAAAAAAGAATACGACAAAGCGGCTGCTTTAAAGGGCGATACGCGTAAAGAAGATGCATATCGCATGCGTATTGCGTTAAGAGCACGTGGCCATATCGATAAGCTTTTTGTTGAGGCTGCCGAGAAAGCAGAAAAATTTAACGAAATTGTGATGTTGTGTATTGCTGATGGAAAGCCAGCTCCAGAGCCGCCAAAACCCTCACAATACATGAAACTGATTTCTGCCAGCGGTGAAGTGTGGTCGTATCTTCCTGAAGAATATGCGAACGCCGTCTTCAAACTCGGCATGAAATATCAAAGCATGCACATCACAGGACCCAAAGCGATCCAACAAGTTCAAATGATCAATGATGCAATTGGTATGGAACTTCGCTTGGAAAACTCGCTGGTTGCACTCGAATTCCTTCGCAATCAACTGACAGAAGAAGGCATGGATGTCGATGCCGAGATCGCCGCACTGGAACCTGATGCGGATGATGATCTGGACGAGATCTGAGGGTTTAATCCGTGGAATGGATACTTGGCCTTCTCATTTTGATCCTCGGCGGAATCGCAATTCTAGTCATCTATCTGAGTGACCGCATTTCAGTATTTGAGACACTTCTTGGTCTAAATCCCAAAGTAACAACCGACAAGCTCGCCGAGCACGTCAATTTTGGTCCGAACCCATTCGGGGACTTATCCGGCGAGAACCTTTGGAAAGCGATGTGTGGTGACGACATCGATGACGAAGATATTGAAGTGGGTGATGTCGATTCCATGCGGCCTCGCTATCAGCTCGTGATTACGCGTCATATCGAGATGTTACTTGAAGATGGTCGTTTTGACGGTCGTGCAGGTGAACGCTCGCCAGTTAAATCACTGCTTCGCATTCCAATGCTTAGAGGATCAGTTGAATCGTTTTTGCCTTTTGTGGAAGCGTCCCGCTTGTATGAAATCGGGCAAGAAGTCGAACAAAAGCCAGAAAAAAGTGACAAGCTTGCTGAAGAGGTTGATGAACTCGTAGATGACCTGTTCAAAAAAGTACAACTCGAACGCACAACGTCTTTTGGCCGCTCGCTATTACCAACGGTTGATGATGATGGCTTTGACGACGATGACCTCGATTTACCTGATGAAATTATCGAAGAGCCTGATGTTCCGGCTCTTCCTCCATCAGAATCCGAATCAGTCGACAAATCTACCGACTAACTCAAAAAATCAATCCTTACTCTTTTTCTGGAACCGGTAATGGCGCTTCCGGATTTGGATACTGCACAATCACCTCATCCTTGGGCGGCTCAGCAGCTTTTTGAGCTTGAGATTGCAGTAACTCGTAGTACCGCTCACGTTGCAACGTCACCAGTGCCTGAACGTCCTTATTGAGTTCATTCACACTTGAAATTTGCTTCCGCATCGACGAGACCTGCCCTGCCAGCCCTTGCATTGACTTAGCAAGGTCAGCAGTCACCTTCTGCTGCGCTTGAATCTGCGTTTCTACTTCCCCAACACGCGCTGTAAACGCTTCACTTTGACGACCAACAGACTCAGCAGCCTTAGCCGGTAATTCACTTTGAACGATTTGAAGTGACCCGTTTAGTTCATTCATTCGCTCAGTCAGTTGAATCTGTGCATCACGAAATGCTTCTTGAGTTAGACGCAATTGCTCGATTGAATCATTAATCATTTGGAACTGCTCGAGCCCCACGTTCATCTCAACAACACGTTTACCGACAGCTAACACCATACTTTCGAGCTCAGCCGAGCGCTTTGATAACTGTGCAGCCATAAACCCGAATACTGCAACAGAGACAAACAACATAGCCCCGCCAACAGAAAGAACCACGGTCGAAATCTTAGAGCTACGGTGCGAGGCGTCATCAAGCTTACGAGCAGCCTTAACCAAGTTACCTGTTGATACATTGGCTGTAGCCGATGCTTTTGTTGCCGCCTCAGCTGAGTCCAATACGGAACCCATCAGGGTTTCCATCGACTGAACAGCTTGAGAGACCGAACGCTCACCTGCTTCGTGGATCTTCTCGATCCGGGTCTTCACCAGCTCATCGGCAAGATGAATCGCTTCGGCCAGTGTCGCATCAGCAGCCGCAACACCCACATCACTCGCCGGCTCCGCCTCAGACTCGTCTGTAGCGTCTACATCCCCATCAGCAGAGTCCTCAGCAGTCTCTTCGGCCTCTTCCTCAGAAACAACTTCACCGTCTTCGACTGCATCAGTCTCTTCTTCGCTAAGAGCCTCTTCATTCAGTTCTTCGTCTTTCGGTGTTTCGTTTTCACTCATCTTTTGTTTCTTCCGCTGTCTCGTCAGAGGTGGCCTCATCAGCCTCAGTTGGCTCAGAAGTTTTTTCAACTTCGTACAGAGCTTCCACCTGTTCATTTAAAGAATCGGACGCTTGCATCACGACTTTAAGTTGGTGAATCGTATCTGCGAGTCTTTTCAAGATTTCTCGGCTCAATTCAGCTGGTCGCCAAACTGGGAGATCCCAAGTCATTAGCCCAAGTGAAGCCACTTCCGCGATCTCATCTTTCAGCTTTTGAGAGGACGAGTAATCTGGGACTCGACGCATTGGTGTCCGATTCAAATTGCCGTCAGCCCGGTGTGTCCGACTCGGATCTACTCGCTCAAAACGGTCTTTATAAAAATCAACACCAATGACCGGCCCATCGTGCTTTTCTCGTTTTTGGGTCGCATCATCGCCTTGAACGACTGCTCGCTCAGAACCACTCTTGCCATCCTGTCGGAAAAGCTCATCAGACACTTCTACTCTCCGTCTTGCAGGATTCTCTGTAATGAGCCTGCTGTTCTCACCCAATAATCGGCACCAGTCGCCAATCCTTGAATATAGCTACGGCTTTCAGCTCGATTCTCGAAAGGACCACTAACGACTGCGTAGCGTGTTGCGCCATTTACTGTCACAGGAACAACAATCGCGCGATCAACTCCTGTTTGAGTCGCAATCCATGCCTCAGCGCGCGCTTTTGACGCAAGAACGATGTGTTGAACGAACTGGTTATTCGGCCTTGCGTTTTTCACCAGTTCAACCGCTGGGTCGGCAGGTTGAGGTTCCTCTACCGTCGACGCGGGCATCTGAACAGCTGTACTTGTCTCAGACGCCTGTTCCGCGACAGGACTTTCTGGCGAAATATCCACACGCTGTTCAATCACCCGCTCTTCTACCTGGCTCTGAGGAGCATTGGCCAACGGGACTTGATCAACAGTTGTTTCCTCAGCTATCTGATTGCTCAGTTCTGTCCGTGAAGCTTGCTCTGGGGTTGCCGTTTGTTCATCTTCCAATCGGCTCGATTCACCAGGTAAAGGCTCTAATTTCGGAAGTGCAGGCAATCCAGATGTCGTTTGGTCAGGCGTTTTTTGCACCGATGAATCATAGGCCGCATCCACCACCGACTGCCCTTTGGTTTGCCGTGTAAAGATGGTGTCTTCAACACCCGCTAACCGTAATACCCGATCTAACTGTTGACCAACTTCGGGACTAACAAAACCGGCAACAAAAGTCGCAACTCCCAAGCCAAGGACAAGCAATAAGATGGCACCTAAACCACCACGCTTTTTCTCAGGCGCTTCTTCTTCAAAAAGCGCCCGCATATCATCGGCCTCTCGCTCTCCAGCCTCTGTAGCACCGCCTAAAGCCGTGTCTAGATCCAGATTTAAAGATTGCTCAGACTCCTCTGAAAATGTTGGCTCCAAGTGCTGGGACAAGGTTTGGTTGATCCGAGAAAGAACCCGCTCCACCTGAAATTCCAAACCACTTTGCATACCTTCTTTGCGAAGCACTAATTGTTCATCAGTCGTCGGGGGTTCAACCTCCCAGCGCACCAATCGAGACCCAAATCGGTCCAATGCTTTCTCGATATGCGAAGGAATGCGGTCTAGTAAAAACACCAAACGCATATTGAGTCCTGGGAAATCAGTAATCATGCGCGACAACAACGCCCACCCATCACTATCAATCGCCTTCGGATCATTCACAACGACAATGCGTCCAGAGGTATTCGTTGCAACATCGCCACGAGCCTCTTCTACCGACATGCTATTCACTAATTCGTTAAACCGAGCAACCAAGGCTTCTGTACTTGCTGGCATGTAAGTTTCGACAGCCATTCCAGATCGCATTTTCAAACGGTTCAACATCATCTTGCCGTAATGATCAATGACACCATCAAACTGACTGGTCATCAAAAGATGCTGCGAGTCATCTACAACCGCATCAAACACCCGCTGGAAACGGTTAATGTCAGATTCACGAAAAAAGATTTCGCCATTGTTCTGACATAGGTTCGTTGGTTGATCATCAAGCATGGGTTAATTCGCCTTGTCTCATTCAGGGTTACCATCCGCATCAAATCGATATTCAGCGGGAATGTCTGGATTTGGTTTACCTGCAGTTTGCCCGTCTCGACGGACGCTTGCCAGACTAAATACATACGCAATGACTTGAGCCACCGCATAATACAGATCTTCAGGGATCGCATGGTCTACCTCGGTCGTGAAATAGAGCGCCCTTGCTAATGGAGGAATCTCAACCTGCACAACACCATGCTCTTTCGCTTCATTGCGGATGCGAAGTGCGACATGATCCACACCTTTAGCAATCACAATAGGCGCGCCATCAGATTCAGGGTCATAGACCAAAGCCACCGAAAAATGCTCAGGGTTTGTGATAATGACATCCGCATCCTTAATCTTATCCATCATGCGTTGCTCAGCCATTTCACGCTGCTTGCGGCGAATCTGCGCCTTCACTTCAGGGCGACCTTCGATATCTTTATATTCGTCTTTGACTTCCTGTTTAGTCATCCGCATCCGCTTATTGAATTCAAAGCTCTGGAAAGGCACATCTATCGCAGCAATCACGACCAACATCGCTGTCACGACCAATGTAGTTAACCCAACCATTTGAGCAGCGGCAGCTAAAGCAGGCTCAAGTGACATCGAATTCAAAGCAACTAATTCATCTGAAAAGTCATAGACGAAATACGCTAGAACACCTGCAACAAGCAAAAACTTCAAAATCGACTTCGACAACTCGACCAGTGCCTTCAAACCGAACATTCGTTTTAAACCGCTCAATGGGTTCAATTTACTAGCCTTTGGAGCCGCCGCCTTCCAGGAAAAATTGAGTCCACCCATGGCCGATGATGCGAAAATCGCGACCAAAAATGTCAAAATCAGTAACGGAATGATGAGATAAAAGCTTTCTCGCGCAATCTCTGCAAATTGCATCATCCCGAGGTTTTCAGAAAAAATATCGCGACGTTCGATAACAAACCCAGAAGCAAACAAATCTGCGAGATTCCCAATGAGCCACCCACCCATCAGATACAGAGCTGCCATGGAGCTGATCATCACAGCAGCGATCCCGAGCTCTTGTGATCGCGGAACCTGTCCATCTTCACGCGCCTTTTCCAGGCGCCTGGCGGTGGGCTCTTCGGTTTTTTCG
>CAJXTO010000089.1 GCA_913061245.1 uncultured Oceanospirillales bacterium | reverse complement strand
CGCAGTGACGATTGGGTATTTCTCAGCATCAAACTGAGTGTGGTTCACACCCATGACGACATTCAGAACCTCAGGAACTTTGATTGGTGCAGAGACAACGACCTGTTGGATCCCTGCTTTCAAATAAGGATTCAATGCATCAACAGTTTTAAATTTACCTGTGCACTCAAGGACGAGATCACAGCCACTGAAGTCCGCACCGTCGAGCGTTTTTTCCGACGTAACCTTGACCGACTTACCATCGATGACTAAGTGAGATCCATTGGCTGAGACTGGTATGTCCCAGCGCCCATGGACTGAGTCAAACGCTAGTAAATGAGCGTGCGTCGCGGCATTCCCTGCAACATCATTGACATGTACCAACTCAAGATTCGGATGATTCTGCAATGCACGGATTGCAAGGCGACCAATCCGACCAAGTCCATTGATTCCAATACGCATAGTTAACTTCCTTACTGACAACTGGCGTTAATTTGCAAGAGAGCTGGTGAGCACAAATCTCTGCGCCCCTGACAGCAATCCGCCAATAAAAACTCCAAGAGCTCACGCACGGCTTTTGGAGCGATCCGATAACGCATGAAACGCCCTTCTCGCTCACCAAAACACAAACCTGATGCTTCGAGTTCTTTTAAATGGAAACTGACTTGAGATGGCGCAAGCTCAAGCGACTCAGCGATTAAGCCAGCTGTCATACCCTGATTACCAGCCTGCGCGAGCTGCTGGAACATCTCTAAACGATGTGCTTGGCCGATTGCCTGAAGGCAACGTACGGCGGTGACTGTATCCATCTCAACGCTCATTAATTCAACATTTCAATAATTATTAAAATATAAGACAGGCTGATGAATAACAAATGAAGATTGTGTTACATAAATCCGTCGGCGCCCGGTGCGCGCTTTGGCTCCGCTTCAGAAGATTCCGAATCATTTTCATCGCGTTCAGGCACCTGATCATCGTCAAGACCAAGAAGATCATCTGGTGATTGATAGCCCAACTGCATATAGAGTCGATCAATCGTTGATTGAATCGATTGAATGGCTCGCTCATCTTTTGGATTCTTGGAAAGAACAGCCCCCTGAATTAACAACGAACTGACCACATCTTGTGGTAACCATGAGTGCACAGGTCCACGCAGCGTGCGAATGATTGTCTCAGACTCTAGAGCCCGTTCACCCTCTTTGGCTTTTTCCAAGACTTCAAGGATGTGCTTACGGATCACAAGTTCAAAGCGCTTTCTGGCATCTTCAGAGAACTCGAGTTCTTGGTGATACATACCAGCCATGGCATAAAAAAGCGCCTCACCCTCAAGATCATGGAAGATGTCATCGCTCTTTTTTGTGGTCGCCGCTTTTGATCCCTGTGCCTCAGCAGCCTTTTCAGCAGCCATCTGACGTTTTTTTTCTTCAAGCCGCATGACACGCTGATTCAACTGAAATAAGCCATAGACCAAAAAAGCCATGGTCAATAATGCGGTCAATAACAGTAATCCATGCATGGGTCGTAACAGCCTATATTTTGGAGTTTCTCGAGTTGTATTTATATCGACAGATCGCCGTAAATCTTTGGCTCAACTCAGCACAGATTCGATGACAACCAACGATCAAGTGTTCGTTTCAACCATTGAGATTGCTTTGGATAATAACGAGCCAGTCCTCCACGGTGATTACCAATATCCATCGCACCGGGAAGATCAAGCATATGACCCGCACGAGTGAGCCACCGATTCATCATTTTTGGATGCATTTCCGGATGAAACTGCGTAGCAAAAGTATGGTGTCCTACTAAATAGGCCTGCTCTCGAAAAAGGCCTCCGGCGACCCCAGAAGCCAAGCGAATCGCTCCATGCGGCAGTTCAAAACCTTCGCGGTGCCATTGATACACATGGGTCAGCGGACCAAAAATTCGTTTACCTCGACCGACTGGATGCATCGGATACCAACCAATCTCAACCTGGTCATCGGGATGCGTGTATACAGAAGCCCCCAATACTCGGGCCATCAATTGCGCTCCCAAGCAGATTCCCCAAACAGGTCTGTCGAGCCGCATCCAACGCTCAAGTAACTGAAGCTCGGTACGAATCCCCGGAAGGTGATCATCATTCGCACTCATTGGGCCGCCAAATACTACCAGTCCATCGAAGCGATCAATCTGTCTAGGGATGCGCTGACCAACCAATGGCCGAACGATTTGGACCTGATGTCCAAGTTGCCGAAGCGCGATACCGACCTGGCCTGTCGTCGAATGCGCTTGATGCAAAACACACAAAATCCGCCGACTCATTTAAGACGCCACCGATCTGAACGTTAAATTCATGCGCGGACCAAGTTCCTGTCGCGTTTTAAGCAAAGCATGCTCCCAATGCGTTTGTGTGAGTCCGTACATGACTAACAGATCTCCATGCCCTAATTCAAATGTGAGCGGGGAGATCGCATCATTATTTTTTTGCCGTAATCGGAATCGGCGCGGCTCACCAAGTGATAATGAGGCGATAACAGGGTGAGAACCGAGCTCTCGCTCATTATCCCGATGCCATCCCATGGAATCTTGACCCGATCGATAATAATTGAGTAAACAGTGATTTAAATCGTGCGGCGTGGCGATCGCATTGTCTTCAAGCCAACCCTCAAGTTGATGACGTAACGCTGTGAGTCTCGGATGCCATGCCCTTTTCTCTAGCACACGTTTTGAGTAGGTATAGGGCACATCACCACACCACGCGGTGAATCGAGGCTCAGCTACTGAGCGACCAAAAAGGTGGATCTCACCTTGCATCCAAGTGAGCTCGGCATGGAGAGCATGCAAGAGCGCCTGCTCTTCTTCAGAGGATAGCCATGCGCGGACAACACGCAATGAAAGACCTGGGCGGATATAAATAGTCTGTTTTGAATTCAACGAGGTGCTCGCGTATCAGTATTACTTGATGATACGCGAACTCAAGAGATCTGTTAAAAGGTCAAGAATTAGACGATTCGATTTCTTCAGAAGCTTCGGAACGCTCGACGAGTAATTCTTCTCGCAATACAGGCACATCACGGGGCGCATCAACGCCTACACAGATCTGCTGCGTTCCTTTAATCTTGACTACGGTAATTCGGATGTCGTCGCCAATACGGATCGATTCATCCACGCGTCGTGTCAGTACAAGCATATTCCACCTCAATCCGTTGAAAACTTTCATCCATGAAACGTTTAGCCAAAATCCTTACAGCGCACGTCTCGCAGAACTTACAGATTCAGCATGCCACAAATTGCTACAGATAAATGTAATTTACTTAGAAAATGATAGACGCTTTGTCCGACAATATTTTGTAAATAAATTACGTAATAAGGAGCGATCAACGGACACATTTTGCACAGATTTGGTTAGTAATTTCTTAACATAGAGCAAGATCTCATCAGTAGGTCGTCTGTATAGTACTAGTGTAAATCGCCTTTCATGGCGTTATCCAAACACGAAACGGAGAGCATCTATGTCATCACCTCAGCCAGTTTGGGATCTCTGGATCCGGATAGGTCACTGGCTCATTGTCGCAGGAATCATTTTTCAACAAATCTCGGGGGAAGAGATCGAGCTTGTGAATGCCCACGCGACCGTCGGCGTGTTACTCGGTGGTTGGGTGTTATTTCGAATCATCTGGGGGTTCACAGGACCCTACTACGCGCGTTTTTCAAGTTTCCCGCCGCCTGCACCAAAAACAGCGATAGCCAGTCTTAAACGTGTATTAAATAAAGAAACTGAAGAAACGGCCGGACATTCTGCGATCGGTGGCGTTGCCGTCTATCTTCTAATCACATTGATCGGGTTAACAGCGCTGACGGGCATGGCGTCGTCGGATGACATTTTCTTTTCCGGACCGCTTGCACCGTTTCTGTCAGCAGATGCAGTGGACCTTGCAAGTCGCGCCCATCCAATTCTCAGCAAACTGGTATTAATTACGGTCATCATGCATGTATTCGCAGTTCTCTGGCACCAGCTCGCCATGAAAGAACGCTTGATACAAGGCATGATTACTGGAATAAAAATCGGGCCTGAAAAGCTATCAGGACATCCGCATCCGTTTTCAAAAATGATTCTGCTTCGCGGATTTGTGATTTTTTCGCTGTGCGTTGGAGGCACCTACGGCCTCCTCGGCATCTATTTAGGCTGGTAGCTAGTCTGCGCGATACGCCTTGTGACAGGCCTTACAAGCACCTGCTACATCCTTAAATGCAGGTGCAATCGCACTTTGATCACCTGAGGCAACTGCTTGGTTTAAAGCAGCAACATTCTGTTCAAAAGCAGCAAGCTTTTCGGCATACCCGTCTGCATCAGACCAGATTTTTGGTAATGCGCGGGAGTCATCCGATTCAGAACCCACGGGAGTGGTCTCTTTCGCAAGAGGCGCGAGAACAGCAAGCCTTGCAGCGGCAGCCTGAAAACGCTCTTGATCCATTGGGCGTTTTTTCTGGATCATGGCAGCCATCACATCGCCAAATTCATGTTTCACAACTTGCCAGTAGCCCTGGCGGAACTCGTAAGCTTTATCTGCATCAGAGGCTAAAGCTGAGCTT
This sequence comes from uncultured Oceanospirillales bacterium, assembly GCA_913061245.1. GTDB lineage: Bacteria > Pseudomonadota > Gammaproteobacteria > Pseudomonadales > Litorivicinaceae > HIMB30. Next base: position 1,897 of record CAJXTO010000089.1, on the reverse strand, counting down.
GAGAGTGCCGCTAAAATTAAACTTCCTGCAATTACACGCATTCAAATCATTCCTTCTTTGTTAAAGTCACACTCAGACATCCAAGTATGAGAGGCTCGAGTGAATACCGGAGAACGTTGGCTTTTTAATTTCGCCGCCTTTGTTGTGGTGCTGGCAGGCATCAAATCAGCAAGCGCAATCATTGTGACCTTATTGGTCGCATTGTTTGTCGCGTTGGTTTCAGCCCCGCTTTCCATTGGTCTGCAGCGAAGAGGTATTCCTAACGTCCTGTCGGTACTCATCGTCTTGATTCTGTTGCTCTCTGTGATTGCCGGCCTGAGCGCCGTGGTTGGCGGTTCAGTCAATGCATTCAGTGAAGCGGCACCAATCTATGAGGCGCGTCTCAACGAACAGCTCGAATCACTGTGGATATTAGCGGCGAGTTATGACATTCCCATTGACGCAAATCAATTGCGTCAATCCTTTGATACATCGGGCGTATTCACATTGCTTTCGAACCTACTGACAGCACTTGGCGCTTTATTAACCAACGGTTTCTTAATTCTCCTGATCGTGGTGTTTATCTTGATGGAAGCGGCCTCCATGCCACAAAAGGTTCGAGTTGCCTTCGGTCGTGGAGAGCACGAGCCCTTTGTCGCTTTCACCCAGTTTATGGTTCACCTGAACCGATATCTTGCGATCAAAACGTTGATTGGTGCGCTAACTGGAATCGCGGTGACTGTTTTTCTTCTAGCAGAAGGCGTCGACTTCCCATTCGTTCTTGGCTTACTCGCATTCTTACTGAACTTTATCCCGACCCTTGGATCAATTTTGGCTGGAGTTCCTGCTGTCATCCTCGCGTTTTTAGAATTCGGACTCGGGTCCGCAGGCATCACAACTCTCGTGTATCTAGGCGTTAATATTTCCCTTGGCCAAATTATTGAACCGCGTCTACAGGGGCAAGGACTTGGGCTGTCACCGATGGTTGTATTCCTATCTTTGGTGTTTTGGGGTTGGCTGCTTGGAATCGTCGGCATTCTCTTAGCGATTCCACTCACAATGACAGCCAAAATCGCCTTCGAAGAATCTCCGAAATACAAATGGTTAGCAGTGCTTTTGGGGCCAGAACGACCTTCACACACCCAATCAGACTAAAGCGAGCTGGATTTTTATGTTGCAGGCGCTAAAATTCGCCCCGCGGTCTAGGAGGGATTCTTTGTGACCACTGCCGAAATAGAAGAGATCATCATGCTGGTCTGTGTGACAGGCCTAGTCGGCTACATGGGGTTTATTGTCGTCGATCTCGCAAAACGATCCGGTGCCGGTAAGTTAGGAATGTACATCCTCCTGGGCGTTTTGATGCTGGCGCCTGCTGTTTTTATCTTGAAAGAACTCGCTGTGCTCCTCATCGATCTATAGACGAGAGGATGTAACCCAACATGCTATACATTGCCCGAGTGCTGATATTGGCACTAATCCCTGGGCTTGCGTTCGCTTCCGGCACCACCGGCGACGTAATTGATCTAACAAACCATACTGCTGGCTTTCTTGCCATCGCCGCTTTTGTCATTGCATATGCATTGGTCATGGCTGAAGAATCCATTCATCTCCCAAAATCCAAGCCCGTCTTAATTGCAGCAGGCCTTATTTGGCTGATTATTGCGGTGTCCTATCAAGGGACTGGATACGAACACCTCGCTGAGGAAGCTGTCCGCCATAATTTGCTTGAATTTGCAGAACTGATGCTGTTCCTCCTTGTGGCGATGACTTACATCAACGCCATGGAAGAGCGACGCTTATTTGAGTGGTTACGAGAGAAACTGATTGCATCGGGATTGGGGCTTCGGTCGCTCTTTTGGTTAACAGGGGTCCTCGCATTCTTTATTTCACCAATTGCGGATAACTTAACAACAGCCCT
>CAJXTO010000088.1 GCA_913061245.1 uncultured Oceanospirillales bacterium | reverse complement strand
CCGCAATGACGGTGAAAGTTGGCGTAATCATGGGGTCAGATTCAGATTGGCCTGTAATGGAAGGCGCTGTTGATGCGTTGAAATCATTAGGTGTTAGTGTTGAGGCGACGGTCGTCTCAGCGCATCGCACTCCAGATCGTTTAATGGATTACGCAAAATCGGCACGCGATCGCGGTCTTGACGTGATTATTGCGGGCGCCGGCGGCGCTGCCCATTTACCGGGAATGATTGCAGCTGCGACCGAGTTGCCAGTGATCGGTGTACCTGTTGTCGCAACCTGCTTAAATGGTGAAGACAGTTTATTGTCTATCGTTCAAATGCCGAAGGGTGTTCCTGTAGCGACTGTCGCCATTAACGGTGCGTACAATGCGGGACTCTTAGCTGCTCAAATCGTAGCCACTGCGGATCATTCACTTCGCGACCGCCTTGCGCAATACAAGAGTGACTTAGCAGCGCAGGTTGTCGAGAAAGCGAAAAAAGTTGAACGGGCTTCGAGTTAGCCCGTTACCTCTTTATGCTTATTGGCGAGCTTGGTGTAGTGCGTTGCTGAGTATTTGAGAAACTCTTTCTCACTATCTTTCAATGGTCTTGCCATTTTGACGGGTGAGCCGACGTAGAGGTGTCCAGACTCAAGCGTTTTTCCTGGCGGTACTAGACTGCCCGCACCAATCATCACTTGGTCTTCAACAGTCGCTCCGTCAAGAACAGTTGCTCCAATTCCGATAAGTACTTCGTTACCTATTGTGCATCCGTGCAAACACGCTTGGTGTCCTATTGTCACACGTTCTCCAATTTGAAGAGACTTCCCACCAGGGGTGTAAGGTCCATCGTGAGTACAGTGCAGGACAGCACCATCCTGAACATTGGTCTGTGCGCCAACAGTGATGGAATTCACATCGCCGCGAATCACTGCCTGAGGCCAGACTGAGACGTCGCGCCCTAAAGAGACTCTTCCAGCGACGACTGCTGATGGATCGACCCATGCAGATTCATCGATTTCGGGGTGTTGGTTATCATATGCGCGAATAGTCATAATTATCCTTGTGATGCACCGAAAGCCCCACACTATTTCTGAAAGAGCCTTGGAGTCAATCATGCCAATTAAACGTTTTATTGCTGGAGCTGTTTGTCAGCAGTGTGGAGCACAGGACAAGGTAAGGGCTTGGGAGGATGAAGCTGAAAAAGTAATGCGTCGTGAGTGTGTTTCATGCGGCCATCAAGATGTCATTGCCCTTGAGACTCCTGATCAATCGGAATTGGTCACACGTGTGAATTACACCGATCCAGTGTTCGATGAAGATGTGAAACCCGTTAGGATTTTGGATGCGTCAGGACCGAAAGACTCTTAATTTCCTCGATGATTGCCGGTAAACGGGACCCTAAAGAGATGGTTCGAACAATCGAAAAAATAAGAAATGCAGCCATCAACTGATCAAGTGTCTGTGTCCCGATAAGCCATAGACTTCCAATCCATCCGAATATTGTCGCAAGACACATAGCAATGCACATATCGAGAGTTTTTGTTAAGCCAATAAATACGCCATCCAGCCAGTACGACCAGCAAAGAGCAAAAAGGATCCACGTAAACCAAGTCATCAAAGCATTGGCTTCAGTTACCACATTTTGGAAATCTGTCAGTGCATGGAAGAGTTGGCTGTGGAACAAATTTGCAAAGACAACGATCACTGTTGTTGAGGCGACGGAAAGAATGGCTCCGGCCCACAGGCTGTCTGTGAACCGTTTAAATCTGCGTTCTCCAAGGGCTTGGCCAGCCTCAATCTCTGATGCATAGGCAAACCCGTCCAATGCATAGGCGGCTGTTGCAAGCAGGACCAAAATCAGCCCAATTGCAGCAGCTTCTTCTACGCCGAGTCGAGCCGCGAATACAGATAATGTTACAAAAACACTGTGTAACAAGATGGTGCGAAGCATCAGAGGTGTATTGATTTTGACTAGCCGTAACCAAAGCCCAGATGCTTGAATCGAATCAATAACAATGTTGCTGCGCGTAAATTTTTTCCAGAGAATATATCCGGCAATCGCCACCCCTGCATATTCAGAGATGACCGTGCCAAGAGCAATTCCATAACTATTCAATTGCAGCTCTATTGCGAGCAGGTAGTTACACACAATATTTAGGATGTTGATGCCAACAGAGAGATAGAGAGCGATCCGGGTCAGCCCTTGCCCAATAAACCAGCCTGTCAAAGCGATCAGCGTTAAGTTAGCAGGCGCTCCCCATAGCCGAACCTCTAGATATTCTTGAAGAGGGTCAGTCATTTCTGCAGTGGGCTTTGCGAACTCCAATAAAGGATCAATCGCTTGCGCCCCTGCAACTAAAAGCAGCGAGCCGATTCCTAAAGCGAGTAAAACAGCATTAGCGACAATTCGGAAAGAATGGGCCTGGTCATCTGATCCAACAGCTTGTGCGACAAGCCCAGTTGTTCCCATCCGCAAAAAAGAAAATGTGCCAAAAAAGATAACAAGTAGCTCGGCACCAACAGTGACGGCTGCTAGGTAATAAGCCTGATCAAGATGCCCTGCAATTGCGGCATCCGCGAGTCCCAGAAGTGGTGTGGCGATATTGGCGATGATCAGAGGCCAGGCCAGATGCCACAGCCGAGTGACAGGCTTTAGCCCGATATGAGATCGCATTGAGGATCAGCGCGTCGAGCAACCAAGATGTCTAAAAAGTCATTAGGATCTTTTACATGCGGTGGCGCTTGTGGACCACCTTCACGTTTTCTAGCTAAAGCGACCAGGCGGAGCATCCAAAACCTCAGCGCGGCTGTCTCAACAGCTTGTGGCCATTGGGTGACTTCTTCGCTCGTGAGAGGTCTAAAAATATTGTAACCACTAACGAGTGCAGCAGTTTTATCTGCATCAAGCCGTCCCGTTGGTAAGGAGCACCAATCATTGATTGTGACGGCTAGATCAAATAGTAGGCAGCCATCACACGCGTTATAAAAATCGATGATTCCAGCCAATCTACCATCATGAAATAACGCGTTGTCGCAAAATAGATCACCATGAATAATGCCTTTGGGAAGTGAGGCTGTGGTTTCGACAAACTCTTTTGAGCGAGCGACCTGGTCTCTCAAAGTGGTTTGATGATCCTCTGGAACCAAGTCAATGACCCGATCAACATTACTTTCCCACCAGTTATTCCAGCGGTGATTTTCGCGTTTTAGATCATGATATGTTCGAGTTGCGGCATGCATTTTCCCGAGAGCTTCACCCATTTGTTTGCATGCGTCGACAGAGATCGGGGAAAGTGTTGATCCATGAATTCGTTGGAATAAAGCTGCTGGCTTTCCTTTGATCGTAAACAGTCGTTCGCCGGATTGATTGGCGATAGGTGTTGCGACAGGAACCTGATCTTCTGACAGTCGGCGATTGAGCTCGATGAAGAACGGGATTTCATCAAATCCCTGTTCTTCAAAAATTTGAAGAACAGTTTCTGCGTGATCAAATGAAACGAAATACGTGGTGTTTTCAACACCAGCCTCCACTCCCTGAAAGCTTTTCAACTCACCGAAATCAAACTGTTTGGTGAAATCCTGCATTTCCTGCAGGTTTAATTCTGTGTAAACACTCATCGCCGCGTCCTGTCCAAGCGCGGTATTATGCATCGACAGATACAAAAGCAACACTCTCGGGAGCTTGAATGCCTGCACCTTTGGTTTTAGTTGATGGGTCCTCTTACCTATACCGTGCCTTCCATGCACTACCACCACTGACAACAAGTACCGGCCAACCAGTCGGTGCAATACGTGGTGTGATCTCGATGCTGAATAAGCTCGCAGATTCCACTGGTGCTGAGCGGATGGTTGTCGTGTTTGACGCGTCAGGTAAAACTTTTCGTGACGATATGTACGATCAATACAAAGCCAATCGGGAAAAAATGCCTGATGAGCTTCGTGAGCAGATCGAGCCGCTACATGCGATTATCAAAGCGTTGGGATTTCCATTGCTTGCGGTGCCTGGTGTCGAAGCTGACGACGTAATCGGCACTCTCGCGAAGCAGGCTGAAGCTGTTGGAGAGTCCGTTCTGATTTCGACAGGCGATAAAGACTTAGCACAACTTGTGACAGACAAAGTAACGCTCGTTAACACCATGAGCGACACGACTCTGACACCTGCCGGAGTGGAAGAAAAATTTGGAGTTCCACCTGAGCGAATTATCGATTTCCTTGCGTTGACTGGGGATAGTGTCGATAACGTGCCGGGTATACCGAAGTGTGGTCCGAAGACGGCAGCGAAATGGTTGAACGCCTATGGAACTCTCGATGGAGTTGTCGCGAGCGCGAATGATATTGGCGGCAAAATTGGTGAGACCTTTCGGGAGCACATGCATGTTCTACCCTTATCTAAGGCATTGGTCACTATTAAAACTGATTGCGAGTTAGAAGTTGGGCTCGATGAATTATCTCGCTCAGGCCCGGACGTAGAAAAGCTGACAGAGCTTTATACGGAGCTCGAACTTAATCAATTTTTAAAACAACTCTCACGCCCACAGGTATCGAATCAGACAACAGTTGAGGTTCCCGCAGCGGTTGAGACGCAGTATGAGCTTGTAACGACTCCCGATCGGCTCGAATTGTGGCTGTCTCAGTGCCGAGAAGCTCGTACATTTGCACTCGATACAGAGACAACTTCGCTAGTGGCTCGGCATGCGGAACTCGTTGGGATTTCATTGGCCTATGCAGACGGGCAAGCATGTTATATCCCTCTCGCACACCTTAGCGGCGAGCAACTTGATATGACGCTCGTGCTGAACCAACTATCGAGTCTCCTATCAGATCCGACTTTGACGATGGTCGGCCATAACCTGAAATACGACTTAACGGTTTTAGAGACGGTTGGCTTGATTCCACGATGTGCGCTCGCTGACACAATGTTAATGAGTTATGTGTTGGATGCGGCAGGCGGGCGTCATGATATGGATTCATTGGCTCAACGCATTTTGGGTCTGAATACCATCTCCTATGAAGACATATGTGGTAAGGGCGCCAAACAAATTGGATTCGCTGAGGTACCGCTCGAGCAAGCGTCTGACTACGCGTCGGAAGATGCTGATGTCACTTTACGATTGTTTAGCCAATTCAAGAGCAGACTGGAAAGCGAGCCCTCGTTGCAGGCTATTTACCAAGATTTAGAGCTCCCAGTGATGCTTGTGCTTCGTGAGATGGAGAATCACGGTGCATTACTTGATGGCGCGATATTGAAATCGCAATCGGAGTCGCTTGGTGCAAGGCTTGAAGAATTAGAGTCAGAGGCTCAGAGCCTCGCTGGACGACCTTTTAATTTGGCTAGTCCTAAACAACTGCAGGAAATCTTATTTGATGAACTTAAACTGCCTGTGCTGAAAAAGACGCCAAAAGGAGCGCCTTCTACGAATGAGGAGGTGCTTCAGGAGTTAGCGCTTGATTACCCGTTGCCTAAATTACTCATTGAGCATCGGAGTTTGTCGAAACTGAAGGGAACCTACACAGATAAGTTACCTGAGGATTGTGATCCGGCAGATGGACGTGTTCACACCTCTTTTCATCAGGCTGTGACATCCACAGGCCGATTGTCATCATCGGATCCGAATTTACAAAATATTCCAATAAGAACCGACGAGGGACGGCGTATCCGGAAGGCGTTTATTGCTCCAGAGGGGTGGTCTGTTATGGCTGCCGATTATTCTCAGATTGAATTACGGATCATGGCGCATTTGTCCGGTGATAAAAGTTTGGTTGATGCGTTTGCTCGCGGAGATGATATTCACCGAGCGACTGCTGCTGAGGTATTTGATCTCGAGCCCATGTTCGTAACGGATGAGCAACGTCGCCGTGCGAAAGCCATCAACTTTGGATTGATCTATGGCATGAGCGCTTTCGGGCTTGCTCGACAACTTGGAATTGAGCGCGCAGAAGCTGCTGCATACATTGATCGTTATTTTGAGCGATATCCCGGGGTGAGACATTACATGGACTCGACTCGTGCGATGGCTCATGAAAAAGGCTATGTCGAAACAGTGTTTGGTCGACGCCTCACGCTTCCTGATATTCACGCGCGTCAAGTGCCAGTGCGACAGGCGGCTGAACGGGCTGCGATTAATGCGCCAATGCAGGGAACAGCGGCAGACATAATTAAGCGCGCCATGTTAAGAGTTCATGAAGCGCTAGCCACAGCTGACTTGGGTTGTAATCTGTTGCTTCAAGTACACGATGAATTGGTGCTTGAAGTTAGAGATCGAGATCTAGAAGCGTCCCGCCTACTCGTTCGAACAGAAATGGAGGCAGCAGCTGAGCTGAGGGTGCCGTTAGTCGTTGAAATCGGAAGTGGTGAGAGTTGGTTTGAGGCGCATTAAATTTATTTGAAATATTTTTGAACTTTTTCAAATACAGCCTGTCTGAATATATAAGACAACGATTTTCCCTCATTCGTTGTTCCGACGAGACCCCTGTCGGACGTTGAAACCCCGGTGTGAGCTACCGG
>CAJXTO010000087.1 GCA_913061245.1 uncultured Oceanospirillales bacterium | reverse complement strand
AGCACTCCCTTGGTAAGGGAGAGGTCGCGGGTTCAAGTCCCGCCACTTGCACCACCTTTCGGTGGGTACGTCCATATTACCATATCTCCTTGAACTACTTCGTATTCACCTCCACACCTCAATCAGGATATCTGTATGGAGGTGGCTATGAATTTATCGACCTTAATCCGACGCTATGGTGCTCTTCTTTCAGTTGTTGTCCTGCTTTCTGCTTGTGACAAAGGGCATTGGGATGATGCTGGTGAAAACTGGAAGCGCTCCACAGCAAGCGAGGTTTCAGGCATTATCCAAACTCAAACGAAATAACAATAATCGGAACCTTTAAGTGCTAGTTAGTCCATTTTTAAAGCTTGCGAAAGCGACGCCCAATACACCCTGTCTTTATCGGCAGAGAGATGAAGAGTGGGTCTCATATTCACGAGGGGAGGTCGTTGACGCAGCAAGACGATTGTGTGCCCAGTGGAAGGTGGATGGTCTAAGCGCCGGTGATCGGCTCCTTATTCTCATGGAAAACCGACCAGAATGGACAGTTACCGCAATAGCAGCTTGCCTTTATGGGGTCATATTGGTGCCGGCATACACCACCCATACAGCTCATGAAATCCAGTATTTAATCGAGAAGTCAGGCGCTTCTGCAGCGGTTGTGTCAGATGGAATGCTCCGCAATCGACTAGAAACAATCACGACAAACGGCCACTTCACGATGTATGTCGTGTCAGACGCAGATCAACAGTTGTTTCCTGATCTTACCGAGAGTGAATACGCGCCAGATGATGAGCGAGGGACGGATGCTCTTTATGCGTTAATCGCAACGTCGGGAACCAATGGGTTACCTAAATTAGTGGCGCTTACTCAGAGAAATCTAGAGGCGAATGTCGAGAGTATTCTTGAAGTTCTGAGCGAAGCGAATCTCGATCAGGCGCATCGATTTCTTTCATTCTTGCCACTTGCTCATGCATATGAGCACATGGCTGGCCTGTATTTACCCTTATATCTTGGCGGCGAGATCTTTTACTGCGACAAGCTCGACAAACTCTCCGCCATGATGGCAGAGGTGAGTCCTACGCTCATGACAGCTGTACCACGGCTCTATGAGCTTCTATACAGTCGAATCACAACCCAAATTCAAAAAGAAAGTTCGCTTAAACGATATTTATTCGAGACGACAATCCGGCTAGGTCAAAAGGAGCAACTCACAGTTGCTGAACGAATTCTTGACAGTCTTTGCGAGCGACTTGTTCGGCATAAGGTGCGCCAACGATTCGGAGGAAAACTCCGCTATTTTGTATCGGGTGGAGCAGCGCTGAACCCCAAGATATCTGAATTTTTTCAAGGTCTTGGCGTTGGAATTTTACAGGGCTATGGTCAAACAGAAGCATCACCTGTGATCAGTGTGAATCGACCGGGATCTGAACGCCCTGACACGGTCGGCCCTCAATTGCCTGGGGTCGAAGTTCGCCTCAGCGAGGAGGCTGAGCTACTTGTACGTGGTGACAATGTGATGACCGGCTACTGGAATGATCCTGAAGCATCGGCGAACGCTTTAGTTGATGGCTGGTTGCACACGGGTGATCTCGCTGAAATCGACCCGGATGGGCATATTCGCATTGTCGGAAGGCTTAAAGATCTAATCGTTAATTCAGGTGGTGACAACATTGCGCCGGCTCCGATTGAGCAAGAGATCAGCTTGTACCCTGAGGTGGATCAAATTGTTGTGGCCGGGGACGGGCGACCTTGGCTCTCCGCCATCATTTGTCTCAGCGAAGCGGTCAAAGAACAAGAGCGTGAACACGTGATTCAACATATCTTAAAACGCTATAATCACGGCAAAGCTCCCGTGATGCATATTCGAAAAGCGATTCTGATGACGGAGCCTTGCTCAATTGAGAATGGAATGCTCACTCCGACCCATAAGGTGAAGCGCGCACACGTGATTGCTCAGCACAAGTCACAAATCGACCGGCTGTATTCTTCAAAGTCATCATAGTGACATGCTTTTTTGCTTTTCTAAGCGCATCGTTAGTTGAGAGGTCGTCATGACATCCAATCCCTTTGCTGTATTTCTTCAATTTTTATGGCTCGGTTGCACATCATTCGGTGGTCCGGTTGCACACATTGGTATCTTTCGTCGTCAGTTTGTTGAGAAAGAACAGCGATTAACTGATAGCGACTACGCATCACTGGTTGCGCTATGCCAGATGATTCCTGGGCCTGCATCGTCTCAAGTGGGCATGGGTCTTGGGTATCGATTCGCTGGATGGACTGGAGCATTAGCCGCATGGCTTGGGTTTACGCTGCCAAGTGCAGTCTTAATGCTGTGCGCTGCGCTATGGATCATTGATGGTGGTGCTTCTTCAGAGGGTGCTTGGTTTGTTGTTGCAATGAAAATCGTTGCAGTTGGGGTTGTTACGCAAGCGGTTCTCGGCATGTGGAAGCAATTGTGCATTGATAGGGAAACGAAGATTATTGCGCTGATTGCGGCGGTCGCTTTTTATTCAGCACCGACAGCTTTTACGCAAGTTGCACTCATTGGCTTAGCCCTCCTTGGAGGGTATCTATTTGTATCAGGCACCGGATCAAGCGTAACGCCACAGGACCAAATCAGCCCTTGGAAACTGAATGTGGCTATATTTGGTCTCGGCATCTGGGGTATTGGAACCATTGCCGCCATTACCTTGGTCGACGGATCACTTTGGACTGACATTTTTGCGGGTCATTATTTCAGTGGCGCACTTGTTTTTGGTGGTGGGCACGTCGTGCTTCCGCTACTTGAAGCAGAATTCGTTCCGCCGCTAGAAAAAGATGTTTTTCTGGCCGGTTACGGGTTTGCGCAGGCAATGCCTGGGCCATTATTTACCATCGCATCCTACTTAGGCGCTGTTATGGCTCCAGAATCAGCAATTGTTGCCGCAGGCTTAGGAATCATTGCGATCTTTTTACCGGGGGCGATTCTATTAATGGTCGCTTTGTGTCTGGGTGATGCACTAGGGCGATGGAAAGAGCGACTGGTGTATGTCAATGCTGTCGTTGTCGGGCTTTTATTTGCGATTTTGATTAATCCTGTATTTACCGAAGCCGTGTATTCTGAAGCAACGACTGGCTTGGCTGTCTTGAGTCTTGTGATGTGTGTTGGTTTAAAGCGTTCTCCTCTTGAGCTTGTCATTGTAATGACCGGGGCGACTTACGTATTTCATGTGTTGGAGTGGATTTAAATGGCAATTCCCGTGATAACCTTATTGATCACCAGTGCGTTAATTGCGATGCAAGTGACCCTCACGGCAATCGTCATCAAAGCACGCCGTAAGAATCAGGTAGCCGTCGGGTCAGATGGGGTGCCAGAGCTTGAGCGGGCTGTCCGCGCGCACGGCAATTTCACAGAAGTCACGCCAATATTCTTAATCAGTCTGCTACTTCTTGAGCTCGTTGATAGTTACCTGTGGTGGGTCGCAATATTAGGTATCGCATTTATCATCGGCCGCATTCTGCATGCAAGATCAGTTTTGGTGGCAGAAGTCCAAACAGGACGCTATCAACAACGCGTGATTGGAATGATGTTGACGCTCGGTAGCCTGATAGCAAGCGCAATCAGTGGAGTTATTTGGATTATTTGGAGTCTCATGTAGCTCTGCCCCGAAGGGCAGAGCACTCATGTCTAGCCGCGAAGGTGCGACTCAAGGAAGGTGAGGGTGCGCGCAAGCGCTAAAGCTGCGTCATCTTCGTCATAGCGACCACCGGTTGGATTGGCAAACGCATGGTTTGCTGTATACCAATGAGTCGTTAATAGGTCATCCTTACCAACGTCACGAAGTGTTTGCTGGAAAGCGCCAACCATCTTTGGATTAATGCTCTTATCTAGAGTTCCAAAATGACCAAGAAGCGGTGTGGTCAAACCGTTCAGTTCATCAGCAGATCCACCGACTCGACCGTAGTAAATCACACTTGCATCAGGGCTTGCCGACAAGGCAGTTTGCAAGCTCCAGCCACCCCCAAAACACCATCCGCAGGTACCGACTTTGCCGTTACCTTGCTTCTTCGCCCACTCAACCCAGGCATTCATCGTGTCTGTTGCTTCATCTGGATTTAGCGCTTTGATCTGTGCCATCGCGCCGTCGCGATCTGATGCGACAGAGCCTTTAAAGAGATCGACGGCCAGTGCACGGAATCCTTTCTCTTTAAACTCTTGAGCCACTGCCTTGATGTGATCATTGAGGCCCCACCATTCGTGGATCAAAATCACTGTTGGTGCGTTTTTGTCTTCAGGCTCGGCAAGATATCCGTTCACTTCACCTGCAAGGTCAGTTTTAATCGTGACTGTTTCGCCACCATGCGCAGCAGCTTTCGCAAGTTCGATGTCTGCGAGGACATAGGCTAGCGGAAGTGACGCGACGCCTTTTAGAAACAAGCGGCGGCTTTCCGGGTCGACCGTCAATGCAGGTTTGTTTGATTCATAGCAACTAATTTCATTACACATGGGTATTCATTCCTCAAGTTATTGTGCTGTCCAACCCCCATCAACTGGCAAACTGGCGCCAGTGATTTGGGAAGCTGCATCCGTGCAAAGAAAACGGGTCAGCGCTCCTAACTGATCCGTTGTTACAAACTCTTTTGATGGTTGTTTTTCGGCAAGTAGTGCTCGTCCACCGTCTTCGATACTGACATTGAGTTCAGCCGCACGCTTTTCGATCTGCGTCTGGATCAGAGGCGTATGCGTCCAGCCGGGACAGATTGCATTGCATGTCACATTGATCTCTGCGGTTTCAAGGGCTGTAGCTTTCGTCAAACCGATAAGCCCATGCTTGGCTGCGACATAAGCGGGTTTGTTTACTGACGCAACCAAGCCATGAACACTCGCAATATTAATGATACGGCCAAAATTCTGTGCCCTCATTGCAGGCAAACACAATCGCGTCGTATGAAATGCTGCACTTAAATTGAGCGCAATAATTTGATCCCACTTGTCGACAGGAAACTCGTCGACAGGAGCTGTGAACTGCATGCCTGCATTATTAACCAACACGCTGATGGGGCCATCCGATTCCATGAGTTCAGATAACGCAATGTCGATTGCTTGAGGCTGAGTCAGGTCGGTGCCGAGATATAAAGGAGATTCCGGGCCTGCTGCGTCAACATCTGCGAGAGCCTGCTCGATAACTTCGGGCTCACCAAATCCATTTAAGATGAGTCGATAGCCGGAATCGGCCAATGATTTTGCGATCCCTAAGCCGATGCCGCTAGTGCTTCCGGTAACGAGTGCGAGCTGTGTCATTTTTATCCTTAGCGAACAACCTTCACATCATGCGCTTGTTTTTGTGTCAAACGCATGACATTTCAAGTATTCCAGTAATTAGGTCCGTAGTGCACCGGTCTCCGCTTCATGAATGCGCTTTTCGAACTCGCGTAGGCGCTTATATACCGAGACCAATTCAACAATTTTTAGCCAGCTACGAATAATGTACTGGAGACTTTCGGCGACCTTACCCATCGCTCGGACTGTCTGGCTCACTACTCCAAGCGTGATCGCGCCTGTGATGATAGTTGGTCCCAGAGCGAAGTAGGGGACAATGACCATTCCTTGGAGGTAACTCCACTTCGCCATATTGAAGTAGAAATAATGTAGATAGGCTTTGAAATGGATTTTTCGAACGTCGTCGAAAAGGAAATTAACTTGGTTAGTCTGCGCGCGTGCGGTGTCGTCTTCACCTAACACGAGTTCTTTGCGATACGCAGCTTCGTTCTTTTGAATATCATATTCTATTCCGGGGAGCTTAGAGCCAACCAAGCCCAGAATAACGGTACCACCAATCGCGGTAAGTACGACCACCCACACAAGACCATGATCGACTGGGCCGATAATCGGGAGTTCAGTCACATTCTTTGAAAGGCCGTATAAAATTGGAATGAATGCGAACAGCATCAGAATGGTCTCAAGGAGACCGACCCCTAGGTCTTCAGTAATTCGGGCAAATTTTAAGGTGTCTTCTTGTACCCGCTGGCTCGCACCCTCAATTAACCGTGCCTTTTCCCAATGCTCCTGATAGTACTCAGCAATACTGCGGCGCCATCTAAAGGTCCAGTGATTCACCAAGAATCCATTGAAAATTACGTTAACGACGATGTAGATACCGGCAATACTAAAGAACTCGAACATATAGCCGTTGAATTCTTCGATTGTGAGGGCGCCAGGTTTTGACAATGCCAGTTGTAGCGCATCATAGAAGCGGCCAAACCACTCGTTGATTTGAACATCGAGTTGTACGCTGTACCAAACCGCCAAAACAATCGTAATCGTGCCGCCAATGCTCCAAGGCCACCATTTACGATCGTAGAAAAATCTGAACATGCCTTACATCCTAATTCTTGTAATGTCCGTGAGAGCGAATCGCAAGCCCGAAGTGTATGCCGGAATGATAAATCCGTTTGGGTTTTTTTTACGATGCCCTTTGTTCTTGTTCTAATGTTTGTAAGACTATGGTGCCACGTCTAGAAGGATGCAAGATTGCAAGCGCTCGAACTCTTTGATGATGCTCCCCA
>CAJXTO010000086.1 GCA_913061245.1 uncultured Oceanospirillales bacterium | reverse complement strand
CCATACATTTGAATCATCACGTCCATCGCCCAGACTGTGGGGGAGTTCAAGACATAACGAACGAATACTTCATATGAAACAGACAAAGTGAGGATCAGGATGCACCAACCAAAGGCACGACCCACCCATACACTCAGTCCTTCGATCGTGTAGACAAAGCGATCCACTTAAATTCTCCTTGGAAAACCCAGGGCGAGACGCCCTGGGTATTTCACACTTGGTTGATTAACCGAAGTGGTGGTTGTAAGCCATCCGATAGTCAGGCTGGTTGAGGTTCAGGTAGTTCATAACGCGCTCTGCGTATGCTTTCTGAGACTCAATTACCTTCTTAAAGAATGGATCTTCAGCATTCAGACGATCGATAACGATGTCCCATGCTTTGAGTTGCTCTTTCATGACCGAGTCTGGTGTACGGTGTACGTTTACGCCATGGTCTTTCTGGAGCTTGATCAAATCGTCAGCATAACGATTTGTGTTGTGCCAGTAGAAGTTTGAGTTTTCAGCTTCTGAAGCGTACTTCAGGATTGCCTGAAGCTCTTGTGGAAGAGCGTCGTACTTCTTCTTGTTGAATGAAATCTCGAAGAATTCCTGAGACTGGTGGAATGAACCAAGATGATAATCTTTTGATACGTCCTGCATACCAAAGTCTTTATCTGATGTTGGGTTGTTGAATTCCGCCGCATCGATCAGGCCTGATTTCATTGCTGGCTGGATTTCACCGCCTGGCAATTGAACAACTGACATGCCCATTTCGAGCAGTACGTCAGCCGCAAGACCAACTGTACGGTACTTCAAACCGTTCATTTGAGACGCGTCTTTGATTTCTTCTTTAAACCATCCCAGTGGCTGAGCTGGCATTGGGCTGTTGAAGAAAGAAACGATGTTCAATCCAAGGCTGCCCATGAGTTCGTCAAACAATTCTTGACCGCCACCATAATAGACCCAACCAAGTACTTCTTGTGATGACCAGCCAAAGCAAGGGCCAGTACCGAACAAAGAAGCTGTCTTGGACTTGGAGTACCAGTACGCTGGAACATAGTGACAACCGTCGATAACGCCGCGGTGTACCGCGTCTTGCATCTGAGATGTCTTAACAACTGAGTTTACTGGAAGCAGATCAATCTTTAGATCTTTACCTGCCATCGCGTGAACGCGATCAACGTATGATTGGGCGTTTTCAAGGAAAATACCGCCACCCCAAGCTGCCTGCACCTTCAAAGTGGTTGGGCCGTGACCCGCCGCATTGACAAGTGCTGGGAAACCGAGGCTGGAGGCTGCTGCTGTTGCCGTAGCTCCTTTAAGGAATGAACGGCGATCGAGTTTTTTGCTCATCGGACTACCTTTTTATCTATTTTTTTCTTGCGCGTATCCTTTTCTGCTTCTCAGCAGTGCGCACTGGAATTCCATCCGTGGAGGTCTAAATAGTGAGGATTTCAATCGCATCTTGCAAGGTTTTTGCGAAAAAACTGATCAGACCACTTTTATATTGAAACTTGTTTCCAAAACCGCCACTGTGATTCCAATGATTTGAGGAGAGTTTAGATGGCAGATTTGAGTATCACGAGATTATTGGTAGATCCTGTGTTGGCGCGTGCTCGAGCGAGCTACTCGGTATGGCTCAATGAAGATGATCACATTATGACAGCAGATGAAATCATCGCACGAAGCTTCGAATCGGATGCGTTGATGATCTGTCACTCTGAGATTTTGTCGAGCGACGTTGTGGCCCGTTTGTCTGATCGGCTAAAAATTGTGGCCAACTATTCTGTTGGTGTCGATCACTGCGATTTGGCCGCATTAAAAGAGCGCGGAATTGTTGTGACGAACACACCCGACGTATTGTCTGATGCGACCGCTGAGATTGCGATGCTTCTATTACTCGGTGCGAGCCGCCGTGCTTACGAGGGTGATCAAATGCTGCGGCTTGGTACTTGGAAACATTGGGCTCCTGTGGAAATGAATGGTATTCAAGTCAGCTCGAAAAAGCTCGGTATTGTGGGAATGGGGCGTGTGGGCCAAACAGTGGCGAAGCGTGCGCGCGGGTTTGATATGGAAATTCATTACACCAACCGTAGTCGCCTTCCGGCCGAGTTGGAGCAAGGTGCAATTTATCATCCGACAGTCAAGTCACTATTTGAGACTGTTGATATGATTTCTCTCAACTGCCCAGCAACCCCGGAGACTGACAATCTGATTAATACTGAATCAATCGGCTGGATGAGACCCGGTGTTGTCTTTGTAAACACAGCTCGCGGACGCCTAGTTGATGAGAAGGCATTGATTGATGCACTGCACTCAGGACATATTGCAGCTGCGGGTCTTGATGTGTTCCAAACTGAGCCCGGTGGGAACCCGGCATTTGCTGCATGTTCTAATGTGTTCATGTTGCCGCATTTGGGATCATCGACTCGCGAGACTCGCAAAGCGATGGGTGATCGAGCGCTCGATAATTTGGATGCGTTTTTTGCTGGTGCGGAGCCGCGAGACCGACTTGTTTAACGGTTTGCGAAATCTGGTCTGACCAGTTAGTCTATTGGTCAGACCACTTTAGAACGCCGGTACATAATATATGAATGGTTATCTGTCGACTCCGAGAGTGACGCGTGCAGCAGATGTCATCATGGATCAGATTGAACGCTTGATCCTTGAAGGCAAAGTGCGTCCGGGTCAAAAGCTCCCGTCCGAGCGTAGCCTTGCAGAAGAGTTTGACGTTTCTCGACCCACTGTACGCGAGGCGATTCAGAAGCTCGAAGCACGCGGCTTGATCCAGCGACGGCACGGCGGTGGAACTTTTGTCGCGGAGCATGTTGGGTCGACATTTATTGATCCGATGATGGCGATGATACAGCGGTCGCCGGATGGAACCTTTGACATTCTTGAGTTGCGGTTCGCACTTGAAAGTGTAGCAGCTTGGTTGGCGGCAGATCGCGCGACCGAGCGCGCGCGGGGCAATGTACAGCGTCGCTATCATGAATTACAGGCTGCGGTTCGTTCTCACGACTTACATCGTGAGGCAAAAGCGGACGCGGAGTTTCACTTAGCGATTGCAGAGGCCTCGCAAAACGGTGTCATCCTCCACATCATGCGTTCGATTTTTGTTTTGTTAGAAGAGTCGATTGTGAAGAATTTGGCCGAACTGAATCTGGATCGAATAAGAAAACAAGATCTGGCTCTTCAGCATGAGGCAATTTACCGAGCGATCGTGATTGATCGTGATCCGGCGGCGGCCAGGAGGGCAGTCCGTCAACATATGTTAACTGTGAGTGAATCACTGGATCGTGAACGGCTTGCAGATACGAAACCGCGACGCTTAAAGGAGTTGACACAATCGACTTAAATTAAGCGTCGTTGATCACCAACCAACCCAACGAGGTGAACGATATGGCGAATACGCCAATAACAGTCGACCAAGATCCGGTCGAAACAAAAGAATGGCTAGAAGCCTATGAGTCAGTTTTACAGCATGAAGGTGCAGATCGCGCAGCGTATCTGCTAAATCAGCTTGTTGCACGTGCCAGCCAGGAAGGAGCCAGTCTTCCGGTTGCCATGACCACACCGTACCGGAACACAATTCCAGTGCAGAAAGAAGCACGGATGCCGGGCGATTTGTTCATGGAACGTCGTATTCGAAGCCTGATTCGCTGGAATGCACTGGCCATGGTCATGCGTGCGAACAAATCAGGAGACGATTTGGGCGGTCATATCGCGACCTATCAGTCTGCTGCAACACTGTACGAAGTCGGTTTTAACTATTTTTGGAAAGGTCCAGATCATCCTGAAGGTCAGGATCTTTTATATATCCAAGGACATGCAAGCCCGGGGATCTATGCGCGTTCCTTCCTCGAAGGGCGTCTGTCTGAGAAGCAACTCGATAATTTCCGCCGCGAAGTCGATGGTGATGGTTTATCGTCATATCCACATCCATGGCTGATGCCGGATTATTGGCAGTTCCCAACGGTTTCGATGGGGCTTGGACCAATCCAATCAATTTACCAAGCACATGTAATGAAATACCTGGTCAACCGTGGTCTGTCTGACCAGCCGAATCGGAAAGTATGGGCGTTTCTCGGTGACGGTGAAATGGATGAGCCGGAATCACTCGGCGCAATTGGTCTCGCTGGCCGTGAGCGCTTGGACAACCTTATTTTCGTCATCAACTGTAATCTTCAACGTCTAGACGGACCGGTTCGCGGTAACGCGAAAATCGTCCAGGAGCTCGAAGGGCAGTTCCGAGGCGCAGGTTGGAATGTGATTAAAGTGCTGTGGGGCCGTCATTGGGATCCATTGTTTGCTCGTGATCGTCAAGGTCTCATGCAGAAGGTTATGGATGAGGTCGTTGACGGAGAATTGCAGAACTGTAAAGCCAAAGGTGGGGCTTACACCCGTGAGCACTTCTTTGGTCAATATCCAGAGCTGAAAGACATGGTTGCTGATATGTCAGATGAGGATATTGCGAAGCTCAATCGCGGAGGACATGATCCAACCAAGGTGTATGCCGCCTATCATGCGGCTGTGAACCATACCGGTCAGCCCACTGTCATTCTCGCGCAGACAGTCAAAGGCTACGGTATGGGATCATCTGGCGAATCGGCAAACCCATCTCATCAGGTGAAGAAGCTTGATTTAGATAACCTGAAGGCGTTTAGAGATCGGTTCTCTATCCCAGTGACAGATGATGAGCTGGCGGATGTTCCTTATTACAACCCTGGGCCTGATAGTCCAGAAAGTCGCTATCTGCAGGAACGCCGGCAAACGCTTGGTGGATATCTGCCTGCCCGTCGTGCGTGGAAAGAACCATTGGGTTGCCCAAGCCTTGATGCATTCAAGCAACAGTTGAAAGGAACTGGTGATCGTCAGATTTCGACGACCATGGCTTTCGTTCGCATGTTGTCGACGCTTGTCAAAGATAAAACGATCGGATATCGCGTTGTGCCGATTGTTCCTGACGAAGCGCGAACCTTTGGTATGGAAGGGATGTTCAAGCAACTGGGTATCTATACAACTGAAGGTCAGAAGTACATTCCTCACGATGTGGATCAGGTGCTGTCTTATCACGAAGACAAAGCAGGGCAGATTCTCGAAGAAGGGATTAACGAGTCAGGGGCTTTCTCTGCTTGGATGGCATGCGCAACGTCTTACGCAAATCATAATCAGCCACTGATTCCGTTTTATATCTACTACTCGATGTTCGGGCATCAGCGTGTGGGTGATTTGACTTGGGCTGCTGGCGATATTCAAGCCAAAGGATTCTTGTTGGGAGCAACATCAGGCCGGACAACTTTGAATGGTGAAGGTTTGCAGCACCAGGACGGTCACAGCCATATTCTTGCAGGAACGGTTCCAAACCAGCGTTCATACGATCCAACCTACAGCTATGAGGTTGCTGTGATCGTGCAGCATGGTTTGAAGCAAATGTACGATGAGAATCAAAGTGTTTTCTATTACATCACTTTGATGAATGAAAACTACAACCACCCAGATATGCCTGAGGGTGTTGAGTCTGACATCATCAAGGGTTTGTATTTGCTAAAGCCTGCTGCTCCAAAGATGAAACACAATGTTCGTCTTTTGGGCTCGGGCACAATTCTCAGGGAAGTGGAAGCCGCAGCTGAAATGCTTGCGGAGTTTGGAATTGGTGCTGATATTTATAGCGCGACAAGTTTCAACGAACTTCGTCGTGATGGCCAGTCAGCCGCTCGATACAACCTGCTACACCCGGAAGAGAAGACAGCACGAATCAGCCACGTCGAAACAATGCTCGGTGGTTCAGATGCACCTGTCGTGGCAGCAACGGATCATATCCAGTTGTATTCAGAGCAGATTCGTCCATTCCTCGGAAAGACTACGTATGTCACGTTGGGTACGGACGGCTTTGGACGCTCGGATTCGCGTAAAAAGTTGCGTGAGCATTTCGAGGTTGATCGTCGATTTGTGACTGTAGCTGCGCTACGAGCGCTTTCGATGGATGGAAAGATCGATCCGAAAATCGTGTCAAAGGCGATTAAAGACTTTGGCATCGATCCTGATCGCCTTGATCCAGTGACACTGTAAGGAGGGATACCATGACAACGATTCGTGTACCAGATATCGGTGATGCCTCAAATGTCACTGTGATCGAAGTTGCTGTATCACAGGGTGATACTGTGTCTGAGGGCGATACATTAATTGTCCTTGAATCAGATAAAGCCTCGATGGAAATTCCTGCCGATGCTTCAGGTGTGGTCGGGACAATTCATGTCTCGGAAGGAGCTGAAGTCAATGAAGGTGACCCGATTTGTGAGCTTGAAGGCGCAGAATCGGTAACCGAGACAGCGGTTGAAAATCCTGAGCCAGTAGCACCTGCTGAGGCGTCAGTAGGCGAGGCAAGTGGCGCTCCACAATTAGTGTCAGTTCCAGACACCGGCAGTGCTGATGGCGTCACAGTCATCGAAATTGCCGTTTCTGTTGGTGATAGTGTCGCCGAAGGAGACACTCTGATTGTTCTGGAATCTGACAAGGCATCCATGGAGATTCCTGCACCAGCAGCGGGTGTTGTGACAGCTTTGAAAGTGTCTGAAGGCCAACAGGTTGTTCAGGGTGATCCAATCTGTGAGATGAC
>CAJXTO010000085.1 GCA_913061245.1 uncultured Oceanospirillales bacterium | reverse complement strand
CAAGCGAGCACAGAGAGGAAGAGATGAGCACACTTGAGACGATCAAATCACAAATTGAAGAAAACCCAGTACTTTTGTACATGAAAGGGACTCCAAATCAGCCTCAGTGTGGATTCTCCTCGCAGACAGTTCAGGCGTTGATGGCCTGTGGTCGTCCGTTTTCATTCGTGAATATTCTAGAACATCCAGACATCCGTGCTGAGCTACCAAAATATGCTGAGTGGCCAACTTTTCCGCAACTTTGGATTAACGGCGAGTTGATTGGCGGTTGCGACATCGTTCTCGAGATGTATCAATCTGGCGAGCTTAAGCCGATGGTGGAAGCGGCTTCCCCCGAAGCTTCTGAGTAATCCATGATCTGAGTGCGGCCGGTTTCAATGGTTTGTTGAGAACGGTCGCTCCCAATTCTTTTGCTTGTTGTTTCATTTCTTCGCTGCGATCCGCAGTGATCAATGCGCATTCGATGTCACCTCGTAGAGCCCTTAATACGGCAATGACATCGACGCCAAGTGCGTCATCATCGAGGTGATAATCAATTAATGCGATGTGGATATCACTTCGTGTTTTTACGGCTTCTTTGGCATCGTTTAGCGTCATACCTGTGACGACTTCGGCTCCCCATCCGCCTAAAAGGCTCTGCATTCCGACCAAGATATCTTTTTCATTATCAATGACTAGAACGGTGCGGCCTGTCAGTGGCTGAGAGAGTGACTGGCCGCGCTGTGTTCTTCGTTTATTGAGTGATTCTGGTTGCATCTCTGAGCGCGGTAGGGTGACAGAGAAACATGAGCCGACGCCCGGGGTTGAATGCACTCTCAATGACAAACCGAGTAGATCGCAAATCCGTTTGGAGATGGACAATCCAAGACCAAGACCTTTTTTCTCAGTCTGAATGCCTTCTGATAGGCGTTTGAATTCATCGAAGATCGACGGGAGATCATCTGGGTGCATGCCAATACCTGTATCCCATACCTCGATCCGAACATCCTGTCCGAAGGTGCGAATTGCGAACAAAACGCGTCCTTTGGGTTCTGTGTAGCGAAGCGCATTCGAAAGAAAATTCTGCAGAACGCGTCTTAGAAGTTTTGGATCCGTATGTACAACCGCATCTCGGGCTTTCGCCTTAAATGTGATCTCGCGTTGTTCCGCGATTAATTGGAATTCCTGTGATAACTGGCCAAACAGCTCCGTTATTGCGAACGCTTTCGGTTCAGCGCGCAGAGCCCCGGCATCCAGTTTTGAGATCTCCAGAAGCGTTGAAATCAAACTTTCTGCCGAGCTTAAAGCGCCCTCGAGATGCCCGGTCAATTCACGGATCTCGTTCGTGTCGGCTCGCTCAGCGAGCGATGTTGTAAATAATCGTGCCGCGTTGAGTGGCTGCAGAAGATCATGCGATGCAGCAGCTAAAAAGCGTGTTTTCGACAGGTTGGCTTCTTCTGTGGCTCGCATTGCCTCGGTCAGTGCTTTTTCCGTTTCAGCACGTCGAATATTTTCCGCTTCCAGGGCTTCATTTGCTGCCTGCAGTTCTTCGGTACGCTCATCAACGCGAGCCTCAAGTGTCTCATTGGCTGTTTCGAGCCCGCGTTTTGCTTCATTTCGATCAGTCACGTCTTGGTACAGAACAAAAATACCTTGAACATCACCGCTATCGGTTCGATGGGGTACATACAACGCTTCGAATTCACGATGCTCTCCCGCTCGATCAATCGATACTTCAAACCGTTGTCTACGACCTTCAAAAGCCCTTTTGAGGTAGGGGAGTCGAGCCTCATACTCAGCCTCGGTAAAGATCTCTTTATTGGGTCGACCAATCACCTGTTCTCGCCACACACGCATCGTGCGTTCGAACGCTTTATTGATAAATTGGATTCTGTAATCCCGATCTACGTACGCGATCATTGCGGGTACGTTGTCGGTGTAGACCCGAATCGCTTGCTCTGATTCGCGCAGGGCTGATTCGGCCTCTTTATACGGAGAGATATCGGAATAACTTGTGACGTAGCCGCCATTGGGCATTGGTTCACCAATGATCTCAAGCGTGATACCACTCGATAACACAGATTCGCGTCGATACGCGCTACCCTTGTTAAGATGATCGAGTCGTTTTTGCAGCGCCTGCTCGATTTGTTCGTCGGTTGAAAAGTCTCCGATGATTCCTTTTTCCGCGTTATGACGGAATAAATCCGCGATGGGTCGTCCTACTGTGAGGAGATCATCTGGATAGTTAAACAACTCCTGATACCGCTTATTCCACGCAACAAGCTTCTGGTTTTGGTCAACCACACTGATGCCTTGCGACAAGTGCTCAATTGCCTTTCGGAGGAGTTCTTGGTTTTGTCTGGCAAGTGTTGATGCTTCATCAACGAGCGAGACAAGTTCGCCTAAGTGAATACGTTTACCGCGCGATGCTGATCGAATCACCAGTCGGGCGGAGGTGTATCCGATCTCTTGCGCAAGAATCGATTCAATGGCTGCGATGAGTTCCGCTGGAGCGGGATCTTTCTCATTCAACTGCTGGATTTGATGCTCTGCTGCATAGGTTTCGATGATGTGCTGGACGCGATCATTACCAATGAATCTCGATGCGAGGGTTGTGAGGTCATCAATTCGAAGATCTTCTTTCAGGTAGCGTCCAGATTTCGAGCTCGGCGGCATAACATCCACGAATGTCGCGGCCTGGACGCGATCTACGAGGCGGGAAGTGGTGGTGAGTGAGACGAAAATATAGGTGAGTAAGTTGAGGCCTAAAGAAACCAATACGCCGTTAGTTAATGGGTCAACAGGAAGTAGCAAAAGTGGCTGTAAGGTCTCAAGGGGTCCATCTGACACCTCAGGTAATACCAACATCAACGACCAACTGACGAGACCAATCAACATGCCGGCAAGTGCGCCGTAGCGATTGCCTTGTCGCCAATAGAGTCCGCCAAACAGAGCGGGCGCGAATTGAGCTGCTGCGACGAATGCGACAAGTCCTATCGATGCAAGAGAGCGCTCGCTGGTTGCAGACTGATAATAGAGCCAAGCGAGCGCCATGATGCCGACAATACACAGGCGTCGAACCATCAGCATGATCCACGACAGATCCTGGCGTTCTTTGAGTTCTTCTGAGGATGACCGAAAGAGCAGTGGTAAGAGAAGTTCATTGGCGACCATGATCGCGAGCGCGAGTGTGGACACCAAAATCATTCCTGTTGCAGCTGAGAGCCCCCCGAGGAAAGCAAGTGCAGCCAATGGCTCATTATCAAAAGCCATAGGTAGTAACAGTACGAACGCATCCGGTGGCGCAAGTCCGCCGAATTTCAATAATCCGGCTGCGGCGATCGGGACAACAAAGATCACAAAACCAAGGAGATACAGCGGGAAGAACCAGCGCGCATTGTTTCGATAGCGCTCTTCGTCGGGTGATTCAACGAACGTGACGTGGAATTGCCTTGGGAGACAAATGATCGCAAGACTCGCAAGGACTAACTGTGTTGCTAACCCCCATTGCGAAAAGTCGGTACTGAAGACGTTGGCAACATCCGGATCTTGTCTTGCCAGATTAAATAGATCGTCAAAACCGTCATACAGCTCGAAAGCACAGAAGACACCAACAAGAACAAACGCAACTAATTTGACGACTGATTCAAAAGCGATGGCAATCATCATGCCTCGGTTACTGTCCCTCCGTTGGCCTGGAAGTCGTGTGCCAAATAAAATGGCGAATATCGTCAGGAAAATGGCTGCGAAGAAAGCTGTGTCAAAAATGGCTGGCTCTGTTCCTGTTGGCGAACCCGCCATGATGTTGAATGTTTGGCCTACGGCTTTCAGTTGGAGCGCGATGTATGGAATTGTTCCAAGAAGAGCAACTAGAGTTGTCAAAACCGCAAGCGGATGAGAGCGCCCATAGCGGGCTGACATAAAATCGGCCAATGATCCAATGCGATGTGTTTTAACGACGGCATTGAATTTCGAGATGATCGGCCAGCCAAAGATAAAAACCAAAATCGGTCCGAGATAAATCGGCAAAAACTCCCAACCATGATCTGCTGCTGACCCAACCGCACCATAGTAGGTCCAACTGGTGGCATAGACCCCAATCGAGAGAGGGTAGACCCAGCGTGAAGCTCGTGCACCGCCAAAGGAGGATGTATTTCTGTCTCCATGCCAGGCGATAATAAAAAGTACGCCAACATACGCCAGTGACAGCACGATGAGTTGCCAACTTATGTGCACAAGCACTCCTTTGGGTCGGTGGTCAAGCTGTACATAATACGACCAATGTCCTGCTTTTAGTTGTCTCTTTTGGTGGTATGTTCACTCTCGCTTCCTTTTAATTTAACTAACGATAACGAGGGTGGTGAAGCATGGAAGAGCAAAAAGCTCAAGCCTACTGGCAGGAGAACATCAGAACAATCATGCAGTTGCTGGTTGTTTGGTTCATCGTGTCATACGGCTGTGGGGTCCTATTCGTGGACCTTCTCGATACGATCGCTTTTGGCGGTTTTAAGCTTGGCTTCTGGTTTGCACAGCAAGGATCAATCTACGTATTTTTGATTCTGATCTTTGTGTATGCAAAGCGTATGAATGCCATTGATGAAAAATACGACGTGCACGAATAAGGAGCAGACATGGAACTTCAAAGCTTGATTTACCTGTTTGTCGGCGCCTCATTCGCGCTGTACATCGGGATTGCGATCTGGTCAAAAGCTGGATCAACTTCTGAATTTTACGTTGCGGGCGGTGGCGTCCATCCAGTTGCAAACGGGATGGCTACAGCTGCTGACTGGATGTCTGCAGCGTCCTTCATCTCCCTAGCAGGTATCGTTTCTCTGCTCGGCCGTGATTCAGGTGCTTACCTGATGGGCTGGACAGGTGGTTACGTACTGTTGGCGATGTTGTTGGCACCTTACCTGCGTAAGTTTGGTAAGTTCACGGTGCCTGACTTCGTTGGTGACCGTTACTACTCAGACGTTGCGCGTACTGTCGCTGTCGTGTGTGTGATCTTCGTATCATTCACATACGTTGCTGGTCAGATGCGTGGTGTTGGTATCGTGTTCTCACGTTTCCTTCAGGTTGACATCAACACTGGTGTTGTCATCGGTATGGGTATCGTTTTCATCTACGCTGTATTGGGTGGAATGAAAGGGATTACATATACGCAGGTGGCTCAGTACTGTGTATTGATTGTTGCGTACACAATTCCTGCGATCTTCTTGTCACTTCAGGTGACAGGTGACTTCCTGCCTCAGCTCGGATTCGGTGGAACAATCGAATTTGCGTTTGATAACGGTGTCCGTGAGATTCCAGCAGGAACCTATGTGTTGCACGCGCTCGATCAGTCGTTCAAGGATCTCGGATTCTCGATCGTTTACACTGAAGGCCGTGCAGGTGTTTGGAATACATTCCTCCTGACTGTCGCATTGATGTGCGGTACAGCGGGTCTTCCACACGTGATCGTACGTTTCTTCACTGTACCTACAGTGCGTGACGCGCGTATCTCTGCGGGTTGGGCTCTGCTCTTCATCGCGCTCCTGTACACAGTGTGTCCAGCAGTTGGTGCATTCGCTCGTTTGAACCTGATCAAGAACACTCAGAATATCGAGTATGCAGCTTGGACTCAGGAATGTTCTGCTGATCAAGCAGCTGCTTTGGCAGCGGCGCATGATAACCCAGCGGTAGACGCTGCGCGTGCTGATTGTGCGGGCCAGTGGTTCAAGACTTGGGAAAATTCAGGCCTATTGGCATGGATGGATAAGAACGGCGACGGCAAGATTCAGATCGCTAACGGTGCAGCATTCAAGGGTAAGCCTTCATTTGATGGCGATAACCGTGGTGCGAGCGGCGAGCGTCTGTTGAAGAACGAAGCAGTTCCAGCCCCAGCTGGTCAAGCGATCGAAAACGAAGTGTACTTCGACCGTGACATCATCGTACTTGCAAACCCAGAGATCGCATCTCTGCCTAACTGGGTCATTGCATTGGTTGCGGCTGGTGGTTTGGCAGCGGCGCTGTCAACTGCGGCGGGTCTGCTTCTCGTGATTTCGTCATCGATCTCTCACGACCTTCTTGGTCGCGTAATGTTCAAAGATGCTGAAACTGATAAGTCAAAACTGACTGATTCTCAGGAATTGATGGCTGCACGTGTTGCCGCTGCGGTTGCGATCGGTGTTGCTGGTTACTTGGGTATTAACCCACCAGCCTTCGTAGCACAGGTTGTTGCGTTTGCATTCGGCTTGGCTGCGGCATCTTTCTTCCCTGTCATCATCAACGGTATCTTTGATAAGCGGATGAACAAGGAAGGTGCGATTGCTGGTATGGCTGTGGGTCTTGCATTCACATTCATCTACATCGTTCTGAACGTGTTCGTAGACAAGTCAGGCACGTACACTATGTTCGGCATTAAGGCGACTGGTATCGGTACAATCGGTATGGTTCTCCACTTCGTGGTTGCATACTTCGTATCGCGTGCGACAGCAGCTCCACCTCAGGATATTCAGGATATGGTTGAAAATATCCGGATTCCACGTGGTGCAGCTCCATCTACGCATGCACACTAATCGTTGACTGACCTCGGTCAAATCAACTGAAAAAGGGCGCCTCAGGGCGCCCTTTTTTGTGTCAGGATGGAG
>CAJXTO010000084.1 GCA_913061245.1 uncultured Oceanospirillales bacterium | reverse complement strand
CCCAAGTGATTTCCATGTCTCAGATCTCCTCCACCTCCGGTATGATGACATCCCGTAACCAACCTCACCACCGGAGTCTTGATGTCAGACCGCGAAGACAACTTATTCCAAACGCCGTTTTCAGGGGTGGGTGGGTTTCGTTTTGATGAAAAGGTTGCCCAAGTCTTCCCCGACATGATTCGCCGAAGCGTCCCTGGCTACGGACACGTCATTGGTTCAAGCGGACTCATCGCTAAGCGCTACGCACAACCCAATACAGTCATTTACGATCTAGGATGCTCGCTCGGTGCGACCACACTCGCAATTGCAAACCAAGTGACGACGGCAGGGTGCCGCATTATCGCCGTCGACAACTCGGAGGCCATGCTGGCCCAAGCACAATCGACATTATCCGATCGCTTGGTGGATCCATTGCCAATCGATTGGGTATATAGCGATATTTCGACGATGACATTCGAGCCATGCTCTGTTGTCGCACTCAACTTCACACTGCAGTTTATTCCGCACAATCAACGCGAAAA
Organism: uncultured Oceanospirillales bacterium; assembly: GCA_913061245.1. Lineage (GTDB taxonomy): Bacteria > Pseudomonadota > Gammaproteobacteria > Pseudomonadales > Litorivicinaceae > HIMB30. The sequence goes on along the minus strand of CAJXTO010000084.1, from coordinate 6,090 downwards.
ACTATTAAGCGATATCCACCAGGCGCTTTGCCCTGGCGGCGCCCTCATTCTGGCGGAAAAAATCATCCAGGAAGATGCGCAGTCACAAGAGACACTGAATGAGCTGCATTTAGACTTCAAGCGCGCCAACGGGTACTCGGAGTTAGAAATCTCTGGAAAACGCCAAGCCATCGAAAACGTGCTTATCCCAGAAACAGCCGAGGCCCACATCGACAGACTCACTCGCGTTGGATTTCAAGAAGTCACTGAATTCTTCCACTGTCTGAATTTCAAAGCCTGGATCGCCATCGCATGATCAGTATTAATGATGCTTGGACTCATCCAGATCTCCCCTGGCTATCCGACCTCGTCGCGCGACATCAATCCACCATTGACCGGCGACTTAGCCATGGCGATTTAAAGCGGTGGTCAGAGGCTTTACAAAGCATCCCAAAAATTAACTCAGACTCTGCAACACTGGGACGCTCCGTTGGTCTTGATCGCATTCCAGACGATTCAGAGCAACAACTTGAACATGCGCTTCGAGGCTTGATGCCTTGGCGCAAAGGTCCTTTCAAGTTTGGTCAAATCGAACTCGATACGGAATGGCGCAGTGATTTGAAATGGGATCGTTTGCACACAAAAATCAATCTCGCTAATCATCGTGTCTTAGATGTCGGATCCGGGTCTGGCTATCACCTCTGGCGCATGCTCGAGGCGGGTGCGCTCGAAGTGCTCGGCATCGATCCAAGCGTTTTATTCCATTGTCAGTTTGCAGCCATCAAAAGTTTACTCGGACACCCAAAAGCAGCCTCTCTTCCGGTCACACTCGAAGAGTTTGATGCAGGAATTCTCGATTTCGACACCGTATTCTCGATGGGCGTTCTGTATCACCGAAAGGATCCGATCAATCATCTTGAGCAACTCAAACGATGGATCAAGCCGGGCGGTCAGCTGATTTTAGAAACCTTGGTTGTTGATGGTGATGAGACCACCTGTTTGGTTCCACCGGATCGTTACGCCCGGATGAATAATGTGTGGTTCCTTCCTTCGGTTGCAGCGTTATCGCGCTGGCTCGAACGCGTCGGCTTTGAATCAATCGAGTGTCTCGATGTGTCAGTCACAACGACTGAAGAACAACGCAAAACCGACTGGATGCAGTTTGAGTCATTTGAACATGCCATCGATCCAAACAATAACGCACTCACCATCGAAGGATTACAACGGCCGACACGGGCAGCACTCCGTGCAGAGCTCCCTCAGACCTGAGTCGATCTCGCGTTTTAAAACCAAACTGTGCGACAATCCCGCCTTTCCTGAATGACGTCTCTGGAGTGACTTCAATGTTCCAACTCGACTTGGCCCCTGCCGATCCAATCCTTGGCTTAACTGAAACATTTAAAGCAGATACCCATCCCGACAAAATTAACTTAGGTGTCGGTGTGTATCAGGATGCGACAGGCAAGACTCCAATTCTGAAGGCAGTCACCCAGGCAGAAACGCGTCTCTTGGAAACAGAAACGAGTAAAAGCTACCTATCGATTCCAGGTGTTCCAGAAGTGGCAACCTACACTCAAGAACTCCTGTTCGGAGCAGGTCACTCAATTATCAAAGATGGTCGCGCGAAGACAGCACAAACACCTGGTGGAACGGGCGCATTGCGTGTCGCCGCTGACTTCCTTCTGCGTGCAGCGCCAAAGGCGACTGTCTGGATCTCAAACCCAAGCTGGGCAAACCATCGGGCGATTTTTGAAGCCGCTGGATTCCCTGTCAAAGACTATCGCTACTATGACAAGGCCTCACAAGGGCTCGATGGTGAGGGCTTTATGGCGGATCTTGAGGGAGTCTCTGAAGGCGATGTTGTTATCCTGCATGGATGCTGCCATAACCCATCAGGTATCGATCTTGATCAGGCGGCATGGGAAGCAATCGCCGCTCAAGCAAAAGCCAAGAAGCTGATCTGCCTTGTCGACTTTGCATATCAAGGGTTCGGCGAAGGCTTAGAAGAAGATCGCGCTGGACTGCATGTGTTGTTAGATGCAGGCCTAGCAGTCTTGGTTGCGAGCTCCTACTCAAAGAATTTTGGTCTCTACAATGAGCGGATCGGTGCGATCACAGTTGTCGAAGAAACAGCCAATGATGCAGTCAACGCATTCAGTCACGTTCAAGCAGCGATCCGAGCAATCTATTCAAGCCCACCAGCTCACGGCGGAAAAATCGTTGCGACGATCCTAGGTGATGCAACGCTCAAGGCACTCTGGATCCAAGAACTTGCTGACATGCGCGCCCGGATCAAAGAAATGCGCCACGCGTTCGTCCAAGGGATGGCAGATCGGCAGCAGGCTGTGGATTTTGATTTCATTAATCATCAGAAAGGCATGTTTAGTTTCTCAGGCCTTACCCAAGAGCAGGTATTAAAACTACGCGCTGATAATCACATTTACATCGTCGGCTCAGGACGAATTAATGTTGCCGGTATTACGCCTGCCAATATTGATCCACTGTGCGACGCGATTGCCAAGGTTCTTTAATGGCTCAATTTGATCTCTATGGACTCGGTAACGCACTTGTCGATACCGAGTACCACGTTTCTGACGACCTATTGACAGCGCTTGGTGTCGAGAAAGGCATGATGACCTTGATCGACGATGCGCAACTGGCCGCACTTGAAGAAGAACTGCGTGACCGTGGTGACTTGAAGAAGCAGGCCTCCGGTGGGTCTGCTGCGAACTCATTAATCGCAGCAGCCAACTTTGGTTCCAAAGTGTTTTATAGCTGCAAAGTCGCTGACGATGAACTTGGTGCCTTCTATCACCAGGACCTTGTCGACTCAGGCGTTGCCACTAATCTCGACCAGATTCGTGAACCAGGAACGACTGGACGATGCCTAGTGATGGTGACCGACGATGCCGAACGCACCATGAATACATTCCTCGGTATCACAGGTGATTTGGGCGCCCATGAGATTGATGAAGCGGCCTTAAAAGCATCGAATATGCTCTACATCGAAGGCTACTTGGCAAGCTCAGATAAAGCGCGCGAGGCAGCTGTCAGAGCCCATCAGGTTGCAAAAGAAGCCGGAATTCAAGTGGCTCTCACATTCTCAGATCCGGCCATGGTCACTTACTTCAAAGATCAGGTTGCCGACATGGTTGGTGATGGCGTTGATTTGTTGTTCTGTAATGAACAAGAGGCCATGACTTGGACGGGTAAGAATTCAATTGAGGACGCGTTAGCCGCATTATCAACAACAGCAACCCAATGGGTCTGTACTCGCGGTAAAGATGGCGCATCTGTATTTGATGGAACACAGCGCTTTGATGTTCCTGGTCGCGTGGTCACACCAGTCGATACAAATGGTGCAGGCGATATGTTCGCAGGCGCTTTCTTGTACGGGCTATCGAGCGGTTGGGATTTTGAGAAATCAGCACGCTTTGGAGTGCATGCGTCAGGCTATCTGATCACACAATATGGCCCGCGTCTTGGTCTTGCGAGCCATGCTGTATTACTTGAGGAGTTTGAGGCGACTCAATAAGTCGCCTCGGTCATCACAGTTGGTGACGGTTTAAAAACTTCCAAATCATTGGAAGTGTGACTGTCGCCAACGCAATCTTCACAAGATCACCAAATAAAAATGGCGCCATGCCGAAAGTCACTGCCTTTTCCATGCCGACGAAGTTCGACAACCAAACGAGACCGCACGCGTAGATCACAACATTACCAGCGACCATCGCGATCGCCGTGCCGATAGCGGTGCGATCTAAACCACGCTCAGCCAACCAACCTGTTGTTGCTGCCGCGAGCGCAAAACCAACCAAATAACCACCGGTAGGACCTGCCATATACAAAAGGCCCAATCCTTTTTCAGGAGTTCCTGCAAAAACAGGCAAGCCCATTGCACCTTGCGCAAGATAGGCGAGCACTGTCGCAAAACCCATGCGCCAGCCAAACGCAACACCAATCAACAACACCACTAATGTTTGAAGCGTCATCGGTACTGGATAAAAGGGAACCTGAACCTTTGCTGACACTGTTAACAACAAAGAGCCGGCCAAAACCAAAAACAGTGTGCGGAACTGACTGTTACCCCTGTCCAAAAGTGCATCAATCAATACCAAACGGTTCGCTTGCAACATACTCATACCTTCTAAAACAAATTCTTTGAGCGCATTGAAGAGGAAATTGGAGGGCTCGTCAATTAAATGAAAGTCAAAAAACTTTACGAGCGGAACTGCCTCATCTGTCAAAATCCAACCAAGCGTCTACTTTGCATCCTCTGTAGTAGCCGCTTAACAACAGGGCCCTTCGAACTGAATCCGCTGACTGAAGCGGTATTTCTAGGAAATGAAACCATCATGGCGCTCATTCACGCCTATGAACAGACGGGGCATCCGAACACACTGCAACCACTCATCGAGCGCTTGATGCCAATACTCTCCTCAAAACCGATCCTTTTCAGGCCAGATCACAAGGACTTCCTGATGATTGATCTTGTCAGACAGATCGTTATTCGCAATCCACAGCATGGGATCACAGCACGCCCCCGAAACCATGTGCCTTGTATTGAGTTCAACAGATATCCGCGACGCGATGTCAGTGCGCAGACGCTGTGTTTAATGACGCATTAATGCTGATTGATTGAAGGCCAAGCAGGTTCAGGACTAAAGCCGACACACCGATAGACGTTCAACGTTGAGCGGATCGTTCCATCAGGCATCACTTGCGACACGCTACCGAGCTCATTGAAGTCCAAGCAGCGTCTTGCTAAGTCTTCAGAATATTGCCCGATATGCACCAAAGACGCCGCAGGCTCTGACAGGACATTCCAATTATCGTATTGATTCCGGCGACGCGTCGTCGAGGGAACGACCTGCCCCTGCGGCGATGCATACCGATCAACCCCGTCTCGATCAGACGGCCAAAAATAGAGTGCCCACGCTTGAGTCGAGTAATGATCCGTCGTCACGATATCCGTCGGCCCAGTGAGTCGGGCAGCATCCTCAACAACACGATCCCAGCCTCGAATTTTTTGAAATGGATCTTGCTTCATGCTGAGACCCACAGCATAGGGATAAATCAAAACAACGAGGATCGCGATTTGAACACCTCCAGCAATCAGAGTACTCGCAGGCGACCAACGCATCCGCATGGCAAAAATCATCAGAAGAACGGGGACCATCGGTAGCGTCCAATTGATCAAGACTTCACCCATCAAGCCCTTGATGATGAATAGAACAATCAATACACCGAAACTGAATCGCAGCATGTCGCGGACTGCTTCTTCACGCTCGCTAACGAAATCATCGAAGCGCGCTCGCAACCCACCAAACAAAGACAGTAGCATCACGGGAATCGCAGCAATCAACAGAACTGGAATCCAATCGATCGCGTGCAAAATACTGTCGTTATCTGAATTCACATGACCGAACTCATGAGAGAGGTGTGCGAAGTCGTGATCCATATTCCAAAGGACCCATGGCGTCATCACAAAACCACATAACAGGGCCCCTAAATAAGGTCCCGGAGTAAATATCAGCCGCGGTGTTCTTACGATGATCCACGGGATAATCGACAAAGGAACTAAGGCAATCGATAACTTAGCCAGCGCACCAAATCCGAGTGCAGCACCCATTAACAACCACCACAGTTCTGTTTGTTCATTCGGGCGACAATGCAAGATCGAGGCAAATGCACAGAGGGCTAACAGCATGAAAAACAACAACCAAATATCGGTGGTGTGTACCATGCCCAAAGCAAATAACATCGGACTCGTCACAAAAAGAATCAGTAGACGACGCGAAGCCTCCTGATCAAATCCAGCCAAACGACCAAGCCAGACGAGTAACAGTCCAGAGAAGAACCAAGCCACCCAAGCAGGTAAACGCACCTGAACAATTTGGGGTAGAAACTCAAGACCGTGGGTGGCCGATTGAACAGCGGTTACAAGTGGACCTTTTGTTTGATAGCTTAAATCTTGGTGTGCAAGCCAAGTGGTGTACTGCGCCTCATCGAAATGAACAGGAACAGCAACCATGCTCAAGGCCACAAGGCCTATGAAACCAAGACAAAGTATCCAAATGCGCACTTACAGATTTTGCTCCGCATAGGACG
>CAJXTO010000083.1 GCA_913061245.1 uncultured Oceanospirillales bacterium | reverse complement strand
TCCAAATCAAGAAACGGCAAATTCAATTTTGTTGCGAGCAAACGACCGACTGTTGTTTTACCCGCACCGGTTGGACCGATCAGAATGAGTGGAAATGAAATGTCTGGCATGAAACCTCAGTTACAGGACGCGGGGCGTGATGAATATTAACAGTTCTGATTTAAAGGCTCGACGCTGACTTGATTGAAATGCATGCCCGAGTACAGGAATCGATGACAAACCGGGAACTCCGACTGTGATGTTTTCTTCTTTCGATTCGTAGATACCGCCTAGAACGAGGGTCTCAGAGGGATCGACGGTCACACGCGTATTCAGTTCGCGAGTCTCGATGATTGGCCCTTGCTGCGTAGACAGTTGACCAACTTGATCTTGTCGAATATCCAAGGTCATCTCAATCCGTCCATCATCTCTCAGGACTGGCGTCACCTTGAGCTCAAGCACCGCATCTTTGAATTCAGTAGTCGTCCGCCCCTCTTCGTCGACCGTGACGAATGGCAACTGTTGTCCTTGGCGGATTGTCGCGGCACGACGATTCGTCGTTACAATCCGCGGCTCTGAAATCACCTCGCCAACGCCCGATGACTCGAGCGCTTGGAGTTCAAGCGCTAAAAGTTTTGGATCAGAAACAAAGGCCAATGATAGCGCTGAGCGACCGGACTCTCCGCCTAAACCGATCGTCTGACCCTGAGCTCCAGATCGTCCCGCGTCACTTGTCGCGAATGACCAACGAATCCCCAAATCTCGACGCTTATCGACATCTTGTGAAACCAATTTCGCTTCAATCAAGATCTGCTTCACCTCGATATCGAAAACTTGAATGAAATCCTTAATGGATGCGAGCTCAGACTGACTGCCGCGCAATATCAAGCGGTTGGTTTCGGGATCAGCAATCACTGACACGTTGTTGCCGAATTGCGTATTGGAGCTCGCAAGCAAATCCAACACTTGCTGGGCCTCTCGATGCCTTAATTCAACAACCAAGACACTCAGATTACGAACAATTTTTTGGAGCCGATAACCATCCTCAACTTTGACGGCTGTTAACGAGGCAGCAGACGCAATCATCTCGATCGCCTCATCATAATCAGAAGCCACGCGATCGAGCGAAATGAGAGGATTACCGCCCTCAGGAACCTCGACTGGGATGCCGGATGCATCTGTGAACATCACGATCACTTCATCCAATGGTGTTTTTTCAAATGACAAAGGCAACCGATCTGAAGCAAACGCAAAGAGAGATATGAACCAAAACACACAACTGACTACGAGCTTTTCTGTACGCATGTTCGCCCTAATGAATTTTTGAAAATAAAGTGTTGATCTCGATACGCCAAAAGTCGCCAATCGCGGTCAATCCAATCTCCAGGCCGGAGACGCTGGACTTGAGATGGAAGCAGTTCAACCAACAACCGATCCCCGAACTGAGCCTTTAGAACAGGTGACGGACACTCGGTCATCTGGCCAAATTGAATGCCCGTCACGTTGACAACAGTTTGAGGTGCATGAACATGCCAACGTACATTCTTTTCAGGCTTAAATGATGCCCGCACTGTTGTTCGCTGATCGGCTGACTGAAACTCGATTGTTTCAATAACGAGCCCAGAGGCTTGGCCAAGCAAGCGATAAAGATCGAATGGATTAGGGTGATCTGTCACATCGACTTGAAACGTCCATCGGTCAACAGATGCCGTCACTTGCATGACATCACCAATATGATTGAGCTGATTAGCAAGGATCATCGGATCAAGTGGTAAGATTGCACTCTTAAGTTCAGAAAGCCTCGCTTCAAGCAGAATCTTCTCTTCGCGCTGGGTTGTTGCTCGCGATGTCTCAAATATCAGTTGGCGATCCTCGATGAGGTGGCCGACATACTGATCAAATGTTGGCTTCACAACCAACAAACCAAGTCCCAAGCTCACGCAGAAAAACCAACAGATCAAGATAAGGTTGGTGTATCGAACGATCCACATGGGACAGCTATTCATCAGACAGTTCCAGTTCGGCTACAACAGCATGAACCCCTGGGTCGACTGAGCGCACCATAAACGCAGAGTGAGTAACCATCTGATCAAGTTGACTCAGATCCCCAAGTTGTATGCGCACCGTTGTCTTCGCAGACTCATCAACCACTGAAATCAGTCGCAAAGAACCTACAACACTCAACTGGTCTAACCGCATCAATCGAGAAGACAGCTGCGCTACTTGCTGTCCTTGTCCATCGATGGACTCTGTGAGCGCGTTGACTAACTCGCGATCAGCCATCAAATCAGCAGCCAATTGATCATTGGTTTGTCGCAGCACCTCTAATTTTGCAGATTGATTCGGCAGATCTTGGATCAGTGACGCGAGCATTACCCATGCAGACAGAGCAACAGAACCCAAGCTGATCGTCAAAAAAGCACACCATCGCAGGCACCACAGATAGCGCTTGCGTATCAAGGACCCTCGCCAATGTGTGAGATTCAGCACGGGAATTGTCCTAACAAAAGATCTTTCGGAGAAATTGACCAAACGACTGGCTGAACCGAACCGATGCGACTTATCCAAGCTGATAACTGACTGTCTGATTGGGACGACAACCAAAATCCAACGCGCGTCACCTTGGTATTTGAAACAAGGCAACCGGTCCGTTCAGATTCACAATGCCAGGCAAAGACCCCATCAATCTGATGCTGACACACCCAATCCGATTCCGGGGTGACGGATTCTAGAGAGTCATAATCAAAAACCGTTGAGAGCACATCAAAAGCTTGAGCCCGAAGACTTGCGCACATTTGCAGAGCCTCTTCATTCTCAACGAAATCGAAATAATCAAAACCTGGTCGACACAATCGATGCCTATCCCGCTGAGCACTCAATACCTCTCGCCGGATCCAAAACTCTGACACGATCACATGCTGTGGCTTTATATCATTCGGGAAGCGGTCGAATTGATAGCGGTGACAATCTCCATCATTTATCCAATAAAGCGAATCAGAGCTTAGATACACTCGAGACTGACATGATGGGTCGGTTTGCATGGGTTCCTCCAATTCCGGAGAGCCAAGCAGGAAATTAAAGTCTGTCAAATCGATATTGGACTTTGATTTTAGGTACACTTCGACCCAACACTTGGAATGGAAGCATCGTGACAGGCCCTATACGTTTTCTAATCAGCCTCGCATTGACATCAGCGCTATTAGGAACAGCTGTCCTTGTTGGCGGCTATCTGTACCTGAAGCCAGGACTTCCAGACGTCGAATCATTACGTACGGTGCAACTACAAACACCGCTCCAGATCTTCACCTCAGATGGACAGTTAATCGCTCAGTTTGGTGAAAAACGACGTGATCCGGTTAGTATCAATGAAGTCCCTCTTGATCTTGTTCGCGCTTTTCTCGCTGCGGAAGATGATAACTTCAGAGACCACGTTGGCATCGACCCTCTGGGTCTTGCGCGCGCTGCATGGCAACTCGTTTCAAGCGGTCAAATTCAGTCGGGTGGTTCAACCATCACGATGCAGGTCGCTAAAAACTACTTTTTAAGTCACGAGCGGACATTTGCCCGGAAATTTAGAGAAATTCTGTTAGCACTCGAGATTGAAAAAACGCTCAGCAAAGATGAAATTCTTGAGCTGTATTTCAATGTGATTTTCCTCGGGCATCGAGCGTATGGCGTTAACGCCGCCTCACAAATTTACTATGGTAAAAATTTAGATGAGCTAACCCTCGCGCAGTCAGCAATGATCGCAGGGCTGCCGAAAGCACCATCGAAGTACAACCCAATCGCAAATCCAGATCGGGCAAAAGAACGTCGTGATTGGATTCTCGGGCGCATGTTGAAATTAGGTTTCATCGAAGACTACGATTTCAATCAAGCCATTCAACAACCGGTTACAGCGTCCTTGCATGGTGTGCAACTCGATCTCACAGCTCCCTATGTCGCGGAGGAAGCACGCCGAATCGCCTTAGAAATCTTCGATGATCGTGCATATACCGATGGCTTACGCGTGTTTACTACCATCAACGGCGAACAACAAAAATATGCCCAAGACGCAGTTATTCGCGGACTGATGGAGTATGACCGCAGGCACGGTTGGCGAGGAGTTGAGCAGGCGCTCGTTGGCACAGGACTATTTGATTGGAAACGACAGCTCGCGAGCGTTGATGCAATCGGTCCGCTTGAACCAGCTGTTGTTGTCGCCGTTACTGACAAAACCATTCGTGCAGTCACCAAAGATGATGAATCGATCATCATTGAACAAAAAGGATTTGAATGGGCGCGTGAGTATCGTAGCGTCAATAGCATAGGGCCTCGCGTTCGCGACGCCAGAACACTCGTCGCACCAGGCGATCTGATTCGAGTTCTGGAAGATGACACGCGTTGGTGGCTCGCGCAAAAACCTGAGGTTGAATCCGGATTTGTAGCACTCGATCCAAATACTGGTGCTATTCGAGCAATGATTGGTGGGTTTAACTATTTTGAATCCAAATTCAATCGCGCAACGCAAGGTGGCCGACTCGTCGGTTCCGGCATCAAGCCTCTGATCTATACAGCCGCACTCGAGTCAGGCATGACTCCAGCAACCCAGATTAACGATGCTCCAGTCGTATTCGACCAAACCGAAGGCGCGACCGACTGGCGCCCACAAAATTCCGGTGGAACATTCCTGGGTCCGACTCGGCTCAGGACAGCGCTTTATAAGTCAAGAAACCTGGTGTCGGTTCGGCTTGTACGCGAACTTGGAGTCAGTCGGATCATTGATATCGCAGATCGTTTTGGTTTGGACACTGCCAAGTTACCAAGAGATCTCTCGATTTCACTCGGTACCGCTTCACTAACGCCACTTGAGATGGCTGAAACATACGCAATTTTCGCGAATGGTGGATTCCGAGTGAAAAACCATTTGATTGATCGTATCGAATCGGCAGACGGTGCAGTGTTGTATCAAACCCGCCCTGTCACCGTGTGTAAAAAAGAATGCGACGGTCGTTCGGTTTCAGTGGATTTAGAATTCGATAATCGGTTACGCCCTGCCAAATCTGACTTTTTCGAACTCGACTACAGCGATCGTATTGCGCCGCGTGTTTTGGATGAGCGCATCCATTTTCTCATTAACGACATGCTGAAAGATGTCGTCCAACAAGGGACTGCGAAAAAAGCAAAATCGCTGGGTCGTCAGGATCTCGCGGGCAAAACAGGGACAACCAATGACCAAGTCGATGCATGGTTTAACGGCTACCAAAAAAATCTGGTGGCATCAGTTTGGGTCGGATTCGATCAACCAAAAACACTTGGGCGAGCCGAATACGGCGGACGAGCCGCTTTGCCAATCTGGATTGAGTTTATGAAGCACGCCCTAAAGGGTATCCCTCAAGATGCACCACCGCTGCCTACGGGTGTCGTGGCTACACGCATCGATCCAGAGACCGGCGCAAAAGCACGCGCATCTCAGAAAAATGCCATGCGAGAGTTCTTCCTTTTAGAAAATCCGCCAAAAGATCCTGCGCCAGAGGCTGTGATTCCATCGACCGATGGTCAAAGCATCCAAACGCCGCAACAGTTGTTTTAGAACACCCTAACTCGATTACTGAAATCCTTGATTTTCAGTGTCCATGGCCAATCCGCCCGAAAAGATTTCGGGGATCGTGACACCCAGCCACGAACTTCATAACGCACACCAACGGTGACGCTAGGGTCTGATTCCGGGAATACCACACGCAAATTCCCATCAAGAATCACAGTGGTCGTATCTATAATCTTCGTAACTACACCAATTCGATGCTGAAAGCCGCCATCTGCAAGCGTTTCTGCTGGTTCAGGTAATTGACTTAATGACCAAACACCAATTCGAGATTGACGCGCGCCCCATTCTATTGGTGTCAAACACGCGACCAACCGATTTTCCGGCGGCACAGAGACAGTGAGTGCAAGACCCTCAGACACGAGCACTTCACCGAGATAAGCATCTCCCATCCATAAATTGCCCAATAAACGACCATATCGATCCTTTGATGCAGGCCAAGGAGTGACTTGAATTGCTTCTGGAAGAACCTCAATCGCTCGTTTCTTGGCCTTCAACGCATAGTCACGCTTCCAACCAGAATCTTTTAACTCAAATGTATTGAAACCGGTCAGGCGGACGCGAGAGCCATCGTCAAGTTTGACAGTGTCGCCATCGATCACTCGATCGACTTTGAATAACGGAGAAAGAGTTTGAGGTGCAGGGCAAGGCGCTGCAATAGCAGCCCCTGAAAGCACAAAAGCCGCTATGACAGCGGCTTTTGCAAATACTTTACTTAGAAATTGTTCGACCACCGAAGCGCTTGTTGAAGCGATCGATACGTCCACCAGTATCAACAACTTTCTGCTTACCAGTGTAGAAAGGGTGGCACTCTTGGCATACGTCGATTGAAAAATCTTCGCCTTTTGTTGAACGTGTTTCATAGGTTGCTCCGCATGAGCATGTAACCTTTACGTCCGAATATGCTGGATGAATATCCGCTCTCATCTGTTCTATCCTCTGTATAATCGATGCCGCTTCCCCAACCACGTTACGCGTCGGGCACCGCATCTAAGTTTGGGCGGCGGAGTCTATCAAACACTAGGGTGTTCACGGAAGCCTATGTCACGCTTTTTTATCAAAGT
>CAJXTO010000082.1 GCA_913061245.1 uncultured Oceanospirillales bacterium | reverse complement strand
ATTGATTTCATGATTTTGTCTTTGCGCGAGGGTGCGCCTTGTCATAGACCTCAGCGAGATGCTGAAAATCGAGATGGGTGTAGATCTGTGTGGTTGAAAGGCTTTGGTGCCCTAGAAATTCCTGAATTGCACGCAGATCTCCAGATGATTCGAGCAAATGCGTTGCCGCAGAATGTCTTAATGCATGCGGATGAACATGTTGATCGAGACCAGCTGCTTGAGCACGCAGGTCGAGACGTCGCTGAATGGTTCGTGGTGACACGCCGAGCCCTTTTTTAGTGATAAATACTCGATCAGTTTGTGCGTTATCCCACTCTGGCCGTTGATTTAGCCAGCGAGATAGGGCCTCTCTGGCTTTTTTTCCCACAGGAACAATTCGCTCTTTGCTTCCTTTACCGAGTACTTTGAGTTCTTCGGGTATTCCCTGCACATCGCGGATTGTGAGCCCTAGAACTTCCGCTAATCGAAGGCCTGATGAATACAGCAGTTCGTAGATAGCCTGGTCTCTGATGGCTTCGGTGTCGTTTGGATCAAAGGGGGAGTCCAGTAGACGTTGCATAGCATCTGGGCTCAATGCATTGGGGAGATGTTTTCCGGTTTTTGGGGCGCGTACATCAACCGCGGGATTTGCTTTGATCAATCGTTGATTGATCGCTTCTTGAAATACTCCACGAAGCGCGGAGAGTTTGCGTCCAATTGAACGTCCGGTAATGCGTTGTGCGCTGAGTGATCGAACCCAGCCAATGACAGAGAGAGTGTCGATTGATTGAATATCTGTCTCGTCACCAAAAAATTGGATCGCTTGCTTGAGATCGCGCTCGTAGGCTTCGATCGTCTTGTCACTTCGACGTTGTGTTTGGCGCATGCCGTCAAGATAGTGCGTGACGAATGCGTGGAAAGTCATGGACTACTTCGCCTTATCAAGAAGCCTTGGCAGTATCATCGCAAGTGCTTCACCAATATGATCCAAAAACAGGGTGTCTTGATTAGACTGAAAGTGCGTTGGGTCTGGATGCCCAAGGGCCAGTAATCCATAGGTGTGACCACGGACGAGAGCGAGTGTTGCTGAGCTTTCAATCACGCTTGCATCGTCACCAAATAAAGCGGCTCGGCGATCTTTTGTCAGTCGGCCGATCCATGGCTCTTTATCAGAGACCGCCTGAGCGAGTTGTCCACCCTCTTCGAGCGCGTCAGCTTTCACAGGCTGGATCAGTGACAGGCTATCTGGAACATTGAATTGATCGGATAACAAGAGTCGAACGACTGGGATGTCGAATCCATTTGCAAGTTTCTCATCGAGCACAACTGATAGATCGTCCAAGTCACGGGCGTCGAGAAGTGATAGCACAAGTGATCGAGTCTTTTCGAACAAGACGCTATTGATGCGTGCTGTTTCGATCATATGGTCATTTTCTCTTTCGAGCTGTTGGATGTGATCGCGCAATTTTCGCAATTGAAACTCAACCAAAGAGATGGCTGCGCCTGAATCTGTCGGGAGTTTGAGCTCTCGAACTAGCTTTGGATGCTGTTCAAAGAAATCCAGATGATCCTGTAGATAGTCTGCGATCTGATCAGCAGTGATTGTCACAGGCGAAACTCTCCCTCAAAAACGGATTCAGCAGGACCGGTCATGATTAAGTCATGTCCTATTCCTTGCCATTCAATCTGCAGGTTTCCGCCTCGAGTTGCAACATTGACTTCGCTATCCAATCGTCCAAGCAATCGCCCATATGCAACGGCAGCACAGGCACCAGTGCCACATGCAAGAGTCTCGCCCACCCCTCGTTCAAAGACGCGGAGACGAATTTCTGTGGTGGATAGGATTTCCATGAATCCAACATTGACGGAATCAGGAAACTGCGAGGAGTTTTGAATCGCTTGACCAATGTCAGCGACAGCGGTTCGGTCGATAGAATCGACAACGGTGACAGCGTGAGGATTTCCCATGCTGATCAATCCAAATGATCGCGCTCCATCGGGTGTATCGAGAACAACCGTTTGGGTTTGATCGGGCGCGGGTGGTGTCTGATACGGAAGAGCCTCTGGATCCAGTACCGGTTGCCCCATATTGACACGAACAAGGCCTTTCTCGGTGATGACGAGTTCAATCAGGCCGCGCGCGGTGTTCACCGTGATAGTTGGTTTTGCTGTCAGCTCTCGATCAGTCACGAACTTGGCAAAACAGCGGGCGCCATTACCGCAGTGTTCAACTTCGCCACCGTCTGAATTAAAGATTCGGTAGTCAAAATCCGCATCAGGCCGCGATGGAGGCTCGATCAGTAACAGTTGGTCAAAGCCAATTCCTGTATTGCGGTCGGCTAACTTTTGAATTTGGCTCGATCGTAAGCTGACATGCTGGCTGACTGCATCAATGACAACGAAGTCATTGCCGAGGCCATGCATTTTTGTGAACTGAACACGCATTACTTGGCCACCATGTGTTCAAGGCTCCAAAGGCTTTCGATAGTTTCACGCTCACGAACGAGGTGAATTTCGTTTCCGTCGACCAAAATTTCAGGTGCTCGCCCGCGTGTGTTGTAGTTGGATCCCATCACGAATCCATAGGCGCCGGCAGACCTTACAGCGAGTAGATCACCTTCTTGAATCCGTAAATTACGCGCTTTACCAAGGAAGTCACCTGATTCACATACCGGTCCAACGATGTCAAAGCTGGCCTCAATCTGCCCCGGCTTCTCGGTGGTATCAACGGGTATAATCTTCTGCCAAGCGCCGTAGAGACTTGGTCTAATCAGATCGTTCATCGCGCCATCGACAATCGCAAAATGTTGGTCTTGGTTAGTTTTCGTCAAGATCGTTTGTGTCACGAAGATGCCGGCATTCGCAGCAATCGAACGTCCGGGTTCGAGAACTAGGGTCAGGTTGCGACCAGCCAACCGTTCTTTCACTAATGCCAAGTATTCAGACGGATGCGGTGGTTGTTCTTGGTCATATGTCACGCCAAGTCCACCGCCGAGATCGATATGTTTTAAATGAATTCCGGTATCAGCCAGTTGATCAATCAGACTCAATAGTTTGTCGAGAGATTCAATCAATGGAGATACGTCAGTCAGCTGACTACCGATGTGGCAATCGATTCCCACTGGATCTAATCCGGGTAGTTCGCTGGCACGACGGTATGCTGCAATTGCATCTTCGTGTGCGATACCAAATTTATTGGCTTTCAATCCTGTTGAGATGTAGGGGTGCGTTTTTGGGTCGACATCGGGATTGATGCGTAATGAGACAGGTGCGACTTTTCCTAGTTCCGTCGCGACTCGGTTGAGATGTTCGAGTTCCGCAAGTGACTCGACGTTAAAGCAATGAATTCCAACTTCGAGAGCACGACGCATTTCGAAGTCTTGCTTTCCAACGCCTGAAAAAACCACCTTAGAGGGATCTCCGCCAGCTTTGATGACGCGTTCAAGTTCACCGATCGAGACGATGTCAAAACCTGCGCCTTCTTTCGCCAAGATTTGCAAGACCGCAAGGTTGGAATTCGCTTTCATGCCATAACAAACTAAATGCGGGGTGTCAGTCAGTGCATCCGCATAGGCATGGTAGTGTCTGATTAGCGTTGCTTTTGAATAAATGAAACAGGGCGTGCCGAATTCAGCGGCAATATCTGAAACGGAAACGCCTTCGGCAAACAAAGTGCCGTCACGGTACTGAAAGTGATCCATGGCTAGCGGCCGTCGACTGTTTTGTCAGGTTGGTCGGGCAGAAATAACGGCCCAGTTTGCCCACAAGCTCCAAGGAATAGGCTTGCACTGATAATGAGAGTGGTCAGTAATTTTTTCATGCGCTGAAGTATACCCGGATTTGCCCCAAAACCGGCTACACTGTTTTGAAACTTAGGACGGAAAATGTACGCAAATATCTTAACCATTGCTGGCTCCGACTCAGGTGGCGGTGCTGGCATTCAAGCCGACCTGAAAGCGATTTCGGCAACAGGCGCATATGGTCTCAGTGTGATCACTGCGCTAACAGCTCAGAACACGGTCGGTGTCGATGCGATTTACCCTATTGCCATCGATTTTTTGAAGCAGCAAATGCAGTCCGTTTCGCGGGATATTCGGATCGATGCGGTGAAAGTAGGCATGCTTGGAACGCCTGAGGTAACTGAAGCTGTTTCTGAATTTCTTGAGTCGCTCTCATGTCCGGTTGTTATTGATCCAGTGATGGTGGCAAAAAGTGGCGATCGTTTACTGCATGCAGATGCCATTGCCGCCTTGCGTGAAGTCCTCATCCCCAAGGCGACAATTATCACCCCGAACTTGCCAGAGGCCTCCGATCTTCTCGCGGTTTCTGAAGCAACTGATCGCGATCATATGGAGGCTCAAGCACAGGCTCTTCTTGCACTTGGCCCGAGCGCTGTGCTGTTGAAAGGTGGCCATCTTTCAACAGAAGAATCACCGGATCTGTTGATGTCTGGAGACCAAACTCAGTGGTTTGAAACTGTAAGAGTCTCGACAACAAACACCCATGGAACAGGTTGCACGTTATCGAGTGCATTAGCGTCTTATCTGGGGCAGGGATATCCAGTTGAGGCCGCCGTTGCCAAAGCGAAGGAATACATCAGTGGTGCTATCGCGACTGCCGATCAATTAACCGTGGGCGAAGGGCATGGGCCTGTGAATCATTTTTGGGCGCTGTGGGGGAATAATGGCTGATTGGCCGAAACCTCAATTTGGTGCAAATGATTGGGAGCTAGAGTCGACCACTCGTTTAGCGGATGGTTTTTTTCAACTCGATCAACTGACGCTGACGCATCGCGGATACCAAACTTCATTAATCGGACCGATGCACCGAGAGCTTTTTATTCGAACGCCAGCTGTCGTCGTGATTTTGTGTGATTCAGCGCGTAGAGAGCTGGTGATGGTTGAGCAGTTTCGGATTGGCGCTGCCATGTCCGAATTAGATGATAGCCCTTGGATGCTTGAATGGGTGGCGGGTATTTGTGATGAGAACGAGTCTCCAGTGGAAACCTGCCATCGAGAGGTTCTGGAGGAGACGGGCCTAACTCTCGTCGGTGATCCCAAACTGCTATTTACCTATTACCCAAGCCCTGGTGGCTCTAATGAATTGATTCATCTATTTTTCGCTCCCTGTGATGCGTCTGGGATCTCCCGTTATCGAGGACAAGCGGGGGAGCATGAGGATCTTAAAGTTCATGTAATTTCCGTTGCGTCAGCCATGGAAGCATTGCAGACTGGAAAGGTAAATAACGCGGCCACAATCATTGGATTACAGTGGCTCAAGACGAATCAAGCGCACGTATTGGAAGGAGAGTGACTTGCCTCAGAAGGCTCGCCACGTACCAAATTTAAAGCGACATCACGCGAGCTGCGGATTGAATTACAGTCTGCTTTTACGACTTGCTCGTCGATTCGGTTCTGATGATAGCCTCCAGTTTGTGCTCCCATTTGGCGGGCAAGATTGCCTGGTCAGGATGCGTTTTACAGATCTTGGACCCTACACGGGATTATGTGAAAGTCAGTGCAGTCTGTTGCGTGGAGGTCGCACTTGGGTTCCATTACCTGCCTTCACGGTTCGGCTGTATCACGATATGCAGTTGGCTGAAGTGACAGATGAAAGCTCATCAGACTTCATCGAAGGCGCATACCCCTATCCAAACCCATCCATGGTCCAGCCAAACGAGCGAGAGCAGTTGGATCAGTTTTTGAGTGAATGGCTCTCTTATTGTTTACACCACGGCCTTGCCGATTTATCAGCATACGGAATCAACACGAATGAGTTATCAGGCACAGGATATTGAGGTCCTTTCAGGACTAGATCCCGTCAAACGCCGCCCAGGCATGTACACAGACACAACCCGGCCAAATCATCTGGCACAGGAGGTGATCGATAACTCTGTCGATGAGGCGCTCGCTGGTCATGCAGATCGCATCGATGTTGTGCTCTCTGCTGATGGCTCTGTATCTGTCAGTGACAATGGCCGTGGGATGCCTGTTGATTTGCATCCTGAAGAGGGTATTCCAGGTGTTGAGCTGATTCTCACGAAGTTACATGCAGGCGGAAAATTCTCGAACAAGAATTATCAGTTCTCGGGTGGTCTGCATGGCGTTGGTGTGAGCGTCGTGAATGCGCTATCTACCGCAGTTGATATTGAAGTTCGCCGCGATGGGAAGCGATATGACATTGGATTTGCGAACGGTGACAAAGTCCGTGACTTGAGCGAAGTTGGTACCTGTTTAAAAAAAGAAACTGGAACGACAGTTCGGTTTAAACCCGATCCACAGTATTTCGATTCAGCGAACATTTCCGTCCTGCGCTTGCGTCATTTGCTGCGCGCAAAAGCTGTTTTGTGCTCGGGTCTGACGATTTGTTTGAATGACGAAAAAACAGGTGAATCGGAAAGTTGGTGTTTTGAGAATGGTCTGACTGATTATTTACAGTCTGAGATCGGAGAGTCTTTGGCTGTGCCAGAAACGCCATACACCGGAACATTTTCTGCGGAACATGAAGCCGTGGAGTGGGCGTTGACTTGGCTGCCCGAAGGCGGTGAATTAGTCACAGAATCTTATGTAAACCTCATTCCGACTGCGCAAGGCGGGACGCACGTGAATGGTCTGAGAACGGGCCTGATGGATGCGCTACGCGAATTCTGTGAGTTCCGAAA
>CAJXTO010000081.1 GCA_913061245.1 uncultured Oceanospirillales bacterium | reverse complement strand
GGACGATGACTGCAAACGAAGAAACCTTAGGATTCCAGACGGAAGTCAAACAACTGCTGCACCTAATGGTGCATTCCTTGTATTCAAATCGCGAGATCTTTCTGCGAGAGCTGATATCAAATGCGAACGATGCCTGCGACAAGCTCAGATTCTTAGCCCTTGATGCGCCGGATCTGATGGAGTCGGATTCAGAGATGGCTGTACGCATCTTGGTTGATCCAGAAACCAAAGAGCTTGTGATTTCTGATAACGGCATCGGGATGACCCGAGAGGATGTGATTCAAAATCTCGGTACGATTGCGAAGTCGGGAACAGCTGAGTTCATTAAGAATTTATCTGGCGACTCTAAGCAAGACGCGAATTTGATTGGTCAGTTTGGTGTGGGCTTTTACTCAGCCTTCATCGTGGCTGACCGTGTCGTCGTGAGAACACGGCGCGCTGGAAATGACGCGGCTGATGCTGTTGAGTGGTCATCAGATGGTGATGGTCAGTACACGATCAAGACAATCGACAAAGCTGAGCGAGGCACGGAGATTCGTTTAACGCTGAAAGAAGATGCGAGCGAGTTCGGTGAAACCTATCGCATTCGACATTTGGTCACTAAATACTCAGATCACGTTTCGATTCCAGTTTATCTGAAGAATGAAGTCGAAAAAGATGATGATTCAGAAGCAAAATCGGAATGGGATCAAGTCAATCAGGCAACTGCGCTTTGGACCCGTCCTCGGACTGAAATTACTGACGAGGAATACAACGAGTTTTACAAGCACGTCGCACACGACTTTGAAGATCCAATGACTTGGAGTCACCACAAAGTTGAGGGTAAGAGCGAGTACACAGGACTCCTCTATGTCCCTGCGCGAGCACCTTTCGATCTCTGGAACCGTGAGAGTCCGCGAGGCTTAAAGCTCTATGTGCAGCGTGTCTTTATCATGGATCGCGCCGAAGAGTTCTTGCCACTGTATTTGCGATTCATCCGTGGCGTTGTGGATTCTTCTGACTTGAGTCTCAACGTGTCTCGAGAAATCCTACAGAAGGATGCTCGGGTGGAAGCGATGAAGTCGGCTGTGACGCGGCGAGCACTCGATATGCTAGCGAAGTTGGCTAAAGATGATTCTGAAAAGTATCAGAAGTTCTGGGAAACCTTTGGCGAGTGTTTGAAAGAAGGTCCAGCTGAAGATCATCAGAACAAAGAGCGGATTACGAAGTTGTTGCGTTTCGCCTCAACCCAGACCAATACCTCGAAGCAGGAAGTTGGGGTCGAGGATTACATTGGCCGCATGATCGACGGGCAGAAAGATATTTATTATCTCGTGTCTGAGTCGCATACAAACGCGCTCGGCTCCCCGTATCTTGAGGCATTCAAGAAACGTGGTATCGAAGTTCTTCTACTCTCTGATCGTATCGATGAGTGGCTTATGGGCCACCTCCAGGAATACAAAGACCACAAGTTCGTCGATGTCACTCGTGATGGCTTAGAGCTTCCGGGCGAGGGCAAGGACGAAAAGAAAGAGCAGAAGAAAGAATCCAAAGAGCACAAAGAGCTTATTAAACGGATGAAGGATGCATTGTCTGAGGAGGTTGAAGACGTGAAGCCTTCAGTGCGTCTCACAGACTCTGCTGCTGTGTTGGTGTTGACTGAGCATGATATGGGGCCACAAATGCGCCAAATCATGGAGGCTGCAGGACAGGCGATGCCTGTTTCTAAACCGATTCTTGAGATCAACACTGACCATGGGCTTCTAATGCGGTTAGAATCTGAAAAGGATGAGGGCCGCTTCAAAGAGTTGGCTCGATTGGTCTTTGACCACGCGCAGCTTGGAGCCGAAGGTAAGCTTGATGATGCGCCTGGTTACCTCAAACGGGTGAATGCATTATTAACAGAGCTTTCTGTCTAACGAAACGAGCGATTTGGTTTGCTATAAGCCTGTCGCTCGTCGCCTGTGCGGTGCCGATCAAGGCACCGCCTGAGGTTAAAAACCTCGCCAAAAGTGATACTGCATTCTTTGTTGAAGCCGTCCGGACAGAGCTTGATCAGAGCTTGAGCCTTTTGCTAGTGAAGCTCTACCGTCGAAATCCAGTTCAATTACCATCCAATACGACGATCGAAGTCCGTGTTGAACAACTCAAGGCCCCACGATTAAACCTCCAGGAGTTTGGGAGCCCAAAGCCTGATGAGTTAGTGCGGATGGCGTTTCATCCGGATTTTACGGGTGACAGGGTGTATGCCTTTGTCGCAGGGCTTCAATCGATGGTAAATCATGCGTTTGATCATCGTCGCGAATACCTTTTGCTTGATGATCTACCAACAGCTCAATTTATCTATAACTCAGCACGGAATGTCGAGACAGCTGCCTATTTATTGAGAACTCAGCGGGCGGAAAATGGAAAGCCCTTTCTCTATGCAGATGGCATACAGGATCAAGTTCTCAATGCATCATATTCTCAGTTGATGGGTGAAATGATTGGCCTGCAAGATGCACTGTCGACAGCGCTTGCCAAAAAGGATCAGCGAACGCTTAATGCGGTCGCGCGCGGTGCCGCATCGATGGTGTTCCTACCAGTTGGTTTTTAGGGCTGCTCGTTAGTTGAGAGTAGAGAGATATTGCGAGTTTCAGGCCACAATTCTAAGACTTCGTCGTAAATCTCTGGCCCAGATGCAAAGGTGATTTGTGGCGTGGTTCGCCAGTCAGGGTGTGCGACATAGTCACTGACAATCGCGCCTGCCTCGTGGGCAATGAGAAGTCCTGCGATAGAGTCCCACGGCTTTAGGTGTTGATCAAAGAGCACGTCCAATCGTCCGGCTGCAAGATCACAAAGCATCAATGCTGCCGCACCTGGTTGTCTTAATATGGCACCACGCTCGAGTGCACCTGTGATGCGGCCGGCTAGTTCTTGTGCCGTCAATCGAGAGCTGTGACAAATACCGACTAATCCGGTTGAGAAGCTTTTACGCCAAGTTGGATTAAGACGCTGGCCGTTACAGTATGCACCGCCTCCAAGACTTGCCTCATACAGCTCGTCTCGGGTTGCATCAAAAATCCAGCCGCCGATGACGGTTTCATTTTCTACCAAAGCGAGGGTGGTACAAAAATAGGGGAGTCCACGAATAAAGTTAGTGGTTCCATCGATTGGATCAATCACCCACTGCCGCGTTTGTTTGATCTCGGTCGATTCTTCGCCCAGAAAACCGTCGTTTGGAAAGTGTCTTTGCAGGAAATCGATCATGGTTGCTTCAACCATTCGATCTGCCTCGCTGACGTAGTCTTGAGGCCCTTTGAGATCGATGGTTAGGCGGTCCCTTGCATTAAAGAACTCGAGTGCTTTTTGCCCACCAATGCGAACGGCTTCTTTCGCGATATCAGACGTATTCATTAAAATCCCCTACACTCAGCTTTTCGCACAACAAAGATAGTTTAGTGACAGCAATCTCATCGAGTACCAAACAAAGCATTCAGGCACTGTATAGCGATTTTCTCGAGGCGAAGAGTTTGAAGCCTCGACTTGGGCAAAAGCAGATGATTGCTGAAGTCGCACGTATTCTAGCAAGAATAGGCGATAACGAGGCCGCACCGATTGGTTTTATTGAAGCCGGCACAGGTACAGGTAAGACACTGGCCTATCTGATTGGAGCGCTACCCTACGCGATGGAACGTGAGATGCCACTCGTCATCTCCACAGCCACTGTTTCGTTGCAGACTCAGCTCATTGAGAAAGATATTCCTGACTTAATTGATTCAACGGGCCTGATGTTGAGCTTCGCTTTAGCGAAAGGGCGTCGTCGTTATTTGTGTCCTACTCGGCTAGAGGCAGCGCTTGAAACGCTGACAGATGGTCAGGCGATTTATCCAGATGAACTCACCCTTGTGCTTGATTCAGATGACAAAGATGTTGTGTCTGATTTAGCAAAGGCATGGGCGCAGGGTGAGTGGGCAGGGGACATGGATCAAATTCCTCAAATCATCTCTGACTCAGTTAAAACAGCAATTACGACCGATCATCGACGTTGTCAGGGGCGAAGTTGCAGACATTTTAAAGCTTGCCCGTATTTTAACGAGCGCGATTCTTGGTTAGATGCCGACCTGTTGGTGATTAATCATGATTTACTCATGTCTGACCTAAAGCTCGGAGGTGGTGTGGTGCTACCGCCGCTTGAGCGAGTTATTTTGATCGTTGATGAAGCACACCAACTTGCACGCGTAGCATCGGATCAATTTACAGCGCACTGTCGAATCGCCCAGAGTCTGGGCGCAATTAAGACGATTGAGCGAGTGATTTCAGCGTTACAAGGAATTCTTCCAGCTGATCATCGAATCGCAAATGATCTTGCACGTCTTCCAGAGCCACTTGAAGGTTTTGGCCATATCTTGGCGAACTGGGGCAAGACTTGCCTTGAAAGGCTCAAGAACTTCGATGATACGGCCTTTGCCTTTCAAAACGGTGGTTCTCGATACCGCCTGACTTTATCTGAAAGCTTTCCTGTGCCGACAGATGGTTATGAGTCGGTGACAACGACATTGTCACGCATACAAAAAGTTCGAGATTGGCTGAAATCACTTGTCTCTCAAAGTGACCAAGACCTGATGCCTGAGACAGATGCAGAATTGTTGTCCGAGCAAATATCAATGGCGCTAGGCCGTCTTGAGGCAATTCCAGAACTTATTGCTGCTTTTTCCGATGATGCGACCCAGAGTGGAGATGCACGATGGCTGCGTGTTGGACAGGATGTTCGGTATGCGACTCCAGATGATCCAACCGATCTGGAATTTTGGGTCAGTCCGATGGAGCCGGCCGGAGCATTGTCAGACGCGCTTTGGGGAAGGATTGGTGCTTGTGTCCTCACATCTGCAACCCTTGCACACCATGGGGGATTTGACGTTCCCGCGGGAACCCTGGGTCTTCCCGTCAATTCAGGCTTAATTGTTGATGGTGCGTTTCACTATCAATCACAGGGGCGTTTAGTGATCTCTAAATTCTCAGGCGATCCACGTGATGATCAGGCGCATGCTGCGCGTATTGCTGAATATCTCGCCACGCGCGCGGAAAAAAATATTGGAATTCTTGTATTGTTTACGAGCTGGCGTCTGTGCTTCCAAGTCGAAGAATTATTAGATGAGGCTGTTCGGAAAGTAACGTTGGTTCAAGGTCAGCAGCCACTTCAAGGCCTACTCCAGGAGCATGAAAAACGCCGTAAACAAGGTCTTATGTCGATTATATTTGGCTTGCAAAGTATGGCAGAAGGGCTTGATTTACCTGGAGATTTGGCGAATGAAGTTGTCATTACGCGCTTGCCGTTTCAGCCGCCTGATGATCCGCGTGAAGCGACCTTGGCTGAATATTTAAAGACCCAGGGGAGAGATCCATTCACGGAACTGTCACTCCCATCTGCCACCATTCGGTTACGCCAGGCTGTGGGTCGGTTGATTCGCTCTGAAACCGACACAGGTCAAGTGACTATGCTTGATCGCCGTTTGGTGAATACCCGTTGGGGCCAAAGCCTGTTAAAAGAACTTCCTGCTTTTGAATTCATTGAGGAATAAATCGTATGTCACAAGTTGCTATCGTTGCCGCTAAACGGACGGCTGTTGGAAATTTTGCTGGATCGCTCGCGTCTGTATCAGCAGACGAATTGGGTGCAACTGTAATCCGTCAGTTACTTGCTGACACGGGACTGTCTGCTGATCAAGTGTCTGAAGTCATTCTTGGTCAGGTGTTAACGGCAGGCCAGGGGCAAAATCCTGCGCGTAAAGCCACAATTAACGCCGGTCTTCCAGAGACTTGCCCAGCGATGACAATTAACAAAGTGTGCGGTTCTGGTTTGAAGGCGGTAAGTCTCGGCGTCCAAGCAATTCTTTTAGGCGATGCTGAAGTCGTGATTGCCGGCGGTCAGGAAAATATGAGCCAATCTGGTCATGTGCTCCTCGGCTCTCGTGATGGATTCCGCATGGGTAACGCATCATTGGTCGATACGATGTTGAAAGATGGCCTCACGGATACCTTCGGCGGATATCACATGGGAATGACGGCTGAGAATGTCGCTAAGAAGTACGGTATTTCGCGTGAAGAGCAAGATGAATTCGCCGCAGCCTCTCAGGCTAAGGCATCAAAAGCGCGTGCAGAGGGACGCTTTGATGATGAAATCGTGCCAGTGATGGTTCCTCAGCGAAAAAAAGATCCGATTGAATTTAAAGTCGATGAATTTATTCGTGATGGGGTGACCGCAGAGGCGCTTGGTAAGTTGCGTCCCGCTTTTGATAAAGAAGGTACGGTGACAGCTGGCAATGCGTCAGGCATCAATGATGGCGCAGCAGCAGTCATGTTAATGACTGTTGAGAAAGCAGAATCAATGGGTCTTACGATACTTGCGAAGGTTAAAGCATACGCATCAGCAGGGGTTGATCCCGAAATTATGGGTACAGGTCCAATTCCAGCGACTGAGCAGTGCCTTAAGAAAGCTGGGTGGACTCATGAAGACCTCGATCTCGTGGAAGCTAATGAAGCATTCGCCGCACAAGCAATCGGCGTTAACAAGGGTCTCGGTTGGGACACAGCGAAAGTCAATGTGAACGGGGGAGCGATTGCGATTGGCCATCCTATCGGTGCCTCTGGTTGTCGAGTATTTGTGAGCTTGATTCACGAAATGATGAA
>CAJXTO010000080.1 GCA_913061245.1 uncultured Oceanospirillales bacterium | reverse complement strand
TGTAATTGTGACCATGCTTCGGCCCCATTTGCAAATCGTTTTAAAAACCATTGCATGTGTTTTCGGGCCATCTTGACGCCAGTCCTTTCGCCGTAAAACACTTGGATCTCTCTGATCAGTTCGGCCATGGTTGCAATTTGGACCTCGACAGCAGGTCGAGTTAATGAGCGACCACCGAGTTCAGCTGCAATAATTCCCGGTAGCCATGGATCACCTTGAGTTCCACGACCGATCATCACTGCATCTGCACCTGTGGCTGATAACACTTCGCGCGCTTTTTCGGTTGAAGTAATGTCACCATTGGCGATTAATGGGATTTGGATCGCTTCACGTGTGCGTTTGATGGTGTCGTATTCGGCATCCCCCTTGTACATATCGCAACGTGTTCTTCCGTGCATGGTGACTGCTTGAAGACCAAGCTCCTCGGCCATTTTGGCGATCACGGGACCATTTTTTGATAAATGATCCCAGCCAGTTCTCATTTTGACAGTGACAGGGATTTGTACCGCACTGACCACCTGGCGAAAAATCTCAGCACAGAGGGCCTCGTCACGCATTAATGCAGAGCCAGCGGCCTTTTTTAGTACCTTTTTGGCAGGGCAGCCAAGGTTGATATCAATGATATCTGCGCCGCGTTCTTCATTTGCGCGCGCAGCCTTAGCCATCATGTGAGGATCATAGCCTGCAATTTGAACGCTGATTGGGCCTGGCTCATCCCGAATATCAAGCCGTCGATCACTTTTTTTGGTGTCCCAGAGGCTCGTGTCCGAATGAATCATTTCGGAAATTGCCATGCCCGCGCCGAGCGTCCGGCATAAGACGCGAACAGGACGGTCGGTAACACCAGCCATCGGCGCGAGCCAAACAGGGTTATCAAATTGATGCGAGCCGATACGCAAAGTGATTACTCTGTTTTAGTTCCAGAAAGACGGGTCCAGCCCTCTTTGGATACATCAGTGTCAAAGTGGATGGCTGGGTAGGCAGCCTTGACCTGGTCAGCTTGTTCGTCGAGTAGACCAGCCATGACAATTTTTCCACCTGGCCGTGTGAGATCGGTGAGCGTGTGCGCAAGCTCAATTAACGGGTTTGCCAGAATATTGGCGACAACCACATCAAAGGTGCAGTTTGGTGTCTGATCAGGTAGCAATGTGTCTACCACCAAGTCATTCAGGCTCGCATTATGTTCTGTAGCGATGAGTGCTTGTGGGTCGATATCAAGCCCACTGACTTGGCTTGCTCCAAGGCAGCCTGCTGCAACTCCTAGGATTCCAGATCCGCAACCAAAATCCATGACTGTTTGGTTTGCGAGATTGTGAGTGCTTAGCCATTCAAGGCATAACTGGGTTGTCGGATGCATACCTGTCCCAAATGCGAGGCCAGGATCTAGGTTCAGCACTGTCAGATCCTGAGGGATCGGGTCGTTATTCCATGATGGTTTAACCCAGAATCCGCCAATTTGGATCGGTTTAAATTGATCGAGTGATGCGCGAACCCAATCTTGATCTGGAAGTGGTGTCAGTTCTTGTGGCAGTTCGATGAGGACGTTAGCGCGTTGAAAGTATGTTGCCAGATCTTCGAGGATCTCAGAATCAGGCCGTTCATCGTAAAATAATGCTTGGACCTGGGTCTGCGGCCATACAGGATGACTGCCAACTGGCGGTTCGAATATCGGTGTATCACCGTCGTCGACAAGAGTGACTGCTTGCGCGTCTGCTAAAAATAAGAGCTCCTCAAGGAGCTCTACTTGGTTGCCGGCGGCTAGAACGGTGAGCTGCCGAAACTCGGTCATGACAGCCCTAATTTCTTCTCAAGGTAGTGAATGCTCACCGGACCACTAAGGAAAGTTGCGTCAGTCACAATGTCGCGTTGGAGTGGAATGTTGGTTTGAATGCCGTCAATGAGTGACTCAGACAGCGCAATTTCCATGCGTTTTAACGCTTCCTCCCGTGTTGCCCCATGCGTGATGAACTTGGCAATCATTGAGTCGTAATGCGGAGGGACTGCGTAACCTGAATAGATATGTGAGTCGACACGAACTCCTGGTCCACCGGGAGGGTGGTATCGAGAAATCAACCCAGGACTTGGCAGAAATGTATTTGGATTTTCTGCATTGATCCGGCACTCAATTGCATGTCCATTCAGTTTGATTTGGTCTTGCGTGACCGATAACGGATTACCGGCAGCAACTGAAATTTGTTCGCGGATGATGTCGATTCCTGTGACCATTTCACTCACAGGGTGCTCTACCTGCACTCGGGTATTCATTTCGATGAAGTAGAAACGACCGTCTTCATACAAAAATTCAAATGTTCCAGCGCCAACGTAGCCCATGTTCTTGCAAGCCGTCACGCAGGCTTCAAGAACTTGTGCGCGTGCTTCGGGATCAACTCCGGGTGCTGGAGCTTCTTCCAATACCTTTTGATGTCGGCGTTGCAATGAACAATCGCGATCGTAAAGATGGATCGCATTGCCATGTTTATCCGCTAATACTTGAACTTCGACATGGCGCGGTTTTTCGAGAAACTTTTCAAGATAGACCGTCGCGTCACCGAAGGCTGCTTTTGCTTCGGATTGCGTGATTTGGATCGAACTCAGAAGATTAGATTCAGTGTGAACGACTCGCATGCCACGACCACCACCGCCTGCTGCCGCCTTTACGATGACTGGGTATCCGATATCTTTCGCAATTTTCAAATTTTTCGCGTCATCATTGCCCAGTGGTCCGTTTGATCCAGGTACTGTGGGTACGTTGGCAGCCTGCATGGCCTCGATTGCAGCGACTTTATTTCCCATCAATCGGATTGTTGCCGCGGATGGACCAATAAAAGTGAAGCCTGACTGCTCAACTCTTTCAGCAAAATCAGCATTCTCAGCCAAAAATCCGTAACCGGGATGGATTGCTTGTGCGTCGGTGACCTCTGCTGCTGCAATGATTGCAGGAACATTCAGGTAGCTTTGATTCGATGGGTTTGGGCCGATGCAGACGGTTTCATCGGCGAGCTTGACGTGTTTTAAGTCTCTGTCGCATACCGAGTGCACAGCAACTGTGCGAATGCCGAGTTGGCGGCAAGCTCGTAAGATGCGGAGTGCAATTTCTCCGCGGTTGGCGATGACGATTTTTTCAAACATCGAATTATCCAATCACAACCAATGGCTGGTCGAACTCAACGGCGTCACCGTCATCAACAAGAATCGCCAAGACCTTACCAGATGCATCAGCTTCGATTTGATTCATCATTTTCATGGCTTCGACGATGCAGAGAGTATCGCCTTGTTTCACTTCGCTGCCGACTTCTATAAACGCGGCTGCATCCGGTGATGGCGAGCGGTAGAAAGTGCCAACCATCGGCGATTTGACTTGGTGGCCGGCAGGTGCCGTGACTCCAGAGGGCTCGTCAGCTAATGGCTGAGGTGAGGCTTGTGGCGCAGCGATGGTCTGAGGAGCTGCCATTTGTGGTGTTTGAACCACAACTTGGTTAGTGCTGCCGCGGGTGATGCGGACACTCTCTTCACCTTCTGAGATTTCAATTTCAGCAACGTCCGTGTCGTGCAGAAGTTCGATCAGTTTTTTGATCTTACGAATATCCATAATCCAGTTTTAGCCTTTTAAATGTTGATTCAGTGTTTCTAGGGCAAATGTGTAGCCCTGCATACCGCAACCTGCGATGACTGCGAGCGCGATATCAGAAAAATACGAATGGTGCCGAAACGCCTCACGCGAATGGACGTTCGAAATATGCACTTCAACGAAGGGGGCGGTCACGGCACTGAGTGCATCACGAATAGCAACGCTGGTGTGCGTCCATGCACCCGGATTAATAACAATCCCATCGACCGGCTGATCCATTAATTGGTGGATGCGATCAATCATCGCGCCTTCGTGATTACTCTGATAGAACTCGAGATGCATGCCCGTTGGCGCGTTCGCTAAAAGTCCATTTTCAAGGTCTTTCAAGGTGGTGGAGCCGTAGACATCAGGCTCTCGTTGTCCGAGTAAATTCAGATTTGGACCGTTGAGCACCAGTACCTTGGACATAAAATCACCGCAAATTCGTGAAACTTGCGGCTATTTTGCGCGATTTAACGTGAAAATGACAGTTCTGTTTGTTGTGGAGGGTAGCAAAACCCGATATCTGCACAGCCCTGATAGGTCAAAACCATCAATTGAGGCGCGTTAGAGACTGTCATTCGCAGACGTTTTTTGTGAATAGGCGTTGGCCCAAGGAGTGGGTCGTCATACATTTCAGACGCAGATCGTGTTGTTTCTAAGATATCGCCTGCATCGTTTTGAACGATTGTGCGTTCATCGTACAAGTATGTGCCGTCGGCAATTGTAATTTCGATCACATCGGCTTCAGGTTGTGAAACAACAAATGCCTGTTCGGGTGGTAAGAGGTCTGGAGCGCCGAAACTTGAGCCAAATGACCCTTGGGCTCCAGCCAGTGTGGATCCAAAAAAACAGGCTGCTGCAATAAAACTTGAGATAACGCGTTGCACTGGTTTCCTCCCGTTGTCATATTGCACGATGATACTCCTTGTTTATTTATTAGAGAAACGGATTAAGCATGCTCGGATCTTTCAAAAACCGTCTGACCAATCTTGGTGGCCAATCGACATGGATAGCTGCTGGGCTTGGTGCTTTTGTATTGTATTTACTCGGTGCGGTTTTGTTGGGGATTCACTGGAGTCAGCCGCCAGAGCAGCGCGGTATTGATGATATCTTGGCGACGACTGCTCCTGCTGATCAGAAAACAACCGTTGGAAACGCGACAGTTGGCACGTTGATTTTTATTACCGAAACCTTGTTGGACAAACCTGGCGGATATTTATCCAATGATGTCACGCCACCGGGACTTTGGTTAGACAACATGCCCAATTGGGAATTTGGTGCCCTAGTGCAAGCCCGTGATTTGGCGCGAGCTTTGCGAAAAGATTTATCACGTAGTCAGTCGCAGTCAACGGAAGATGCGGATCTGGTCGTTGCTGAGCCTGCTTTGAACTATGACAGCGGTAAATGGTTCCCGTCTGCTGAGTCGAGTTATCGCAAGGCGACCGAGTCTCTCAAATCGTACCAAATTCGTTTGGCAACGCCGGGTGAAAATGCCCAGCTCTATGCTCGTGCTGATAACTTGCGGAATTACTTGGCGGATGTTGAGACGCGACTCGGCTCGCTGAGCCAAAGGCTGTCTGCAAGTGTTGGACAGGCGCGATTTAATACCGACTTGGCGGGTGATCCGGCGGCAGATCAGTCGACGCTTGATGTGTCAGAGCGTGTCGTTAAAACGCCATGGCTCGAGATTGATGATGTGTTTTTTGAAGCGCGAGGTTCAGCTTGGGCGCTTTTACATATTCTGCGAGCGATTGAGAAAGATTTTGGGTCAGTTCTCGAGAACAAGAATGCGCGTGTCTCGTTAAAGCAAGTAATTCGGGAGCTTGAGGCCACCCAGCAAACAGTCTGGTCGCCAATGATATTGAATGGATCTGGATTTGGTATTTTCGCCAACCATTCACTGGTCATGGCGAGTTATATCTCAAGAGCGCACGCAGCCATTTCTGATCTGCGTGCACTGTTAGCTCAGGGCTAATTATTTCTTTGCAGCTTCGACAGATGCAATCACAGCATCACGAGCTGCATCGGATCCGCGCCAGCCATCGACCTTGACCCACTTACCTGCTTCAAGATCTTTGTAGTTCTCGAAGAAATGTGCGATCTGGTCAAGAAGCAGTGAGCCTAAGTCTTGTGGCTCTTTTACATCCTTATACAGCGTAGTCAGTTTGTCGTGTGGTACCGCGAGAACTTTCGAGTCACGACCTGCCTCATCGCTCATGTCCAAGATACCGATTGGACGTGCACGGATGATTGAACCTGGTTGAACTGGGTATGGTGTAACTACCAATACATCAAGGGGATCTCCGTCATCTGCGAGGGTATTTGGCACATAGCCATAGTTCGCTGGGTAGAACATCGGAGTCGCCATGAAACGGTCTACGAATACAGCATCGTATTCTTTTTCGATTTCATACTTAATTGGCGTTGAGTTTGCCGGGATTTCAATTGCGACATAGATGTCGTTTGGAATGTCCTTTCCCGCAGGAATGTCATTGAAGCTCATAAGGTCCTCAGATGGTTAGTAGATAAATAAGTGCACTTTGAAACGGCAAGTGTCCGGTGCTTTAGCCTCTATTTCAACCGATACGCGCATCGATCGCTATCGTGAAATGGTACAAGGTCCTCAATTGCTGTTTGCAGCGCGCAATGACACTATGAATTATCGATGTAAGAGAGAGCGCGATTTGAAAATCCATATTCTAGGGATCTGCGGCACCTTTATGGGTGGCCTTGCACAGCTGTGCCGTCAAAAAGGTTGGGATGTAACGGGTTCGGATCAGCACGTGTATCCCCCGATGTCGGATCAACTTCGTCAAGCAGGCATTGTGTTGCACGAGGGCTTTGACTCATCAGTTCTGACCGATGACCTCGATTTGGTTGTGATTGGTAATGCCATGTCTCGAGGTAATCCTGCAGTCGAAGCTGTTTTGGATCGGAAAATCCCGTTTATTTCAGGCCCCGAACTCTTGGGGCGTCTGACTGCCGAAATGACGGTGCTCGCAGTTTCTGGAACGCATGGTAAAACGACGACGACCAGTATGCTTGCGTGGATATTGGAAGCCCAAGGGATGAATCCTGGTTTTTTGGTTGGCGGTGTCCCGAAAAACTTCGGCGTGTCGGCTCGCTTAGGGGGAGGGCAATTTTT
>CAJXTO010000079.1 GCA_913061245.1 uncultured Oceanospirillales bacterium | reverse complement strand
CATGGGCGGTTGGTGCAAAAATCTATGCGCGTCCTCTCGAACTGTTTCAGGGTGCTGCATTCACCATTGATCAAACACGCTTCGAACTTGAACTCTTGAACTATCAGCCTGTCGCAGGCCGACCAGGCCGAGGTCAATTTCAAAACGGTGGTCAGTCTCTGTGGGTGGGCATGCGAGGTCATGAATACCCAGATGGAATAGAACCAGACCGCTTGATTCGTATTGATTTTCAAAATGGTCGGGTGAGCGGGTTAACCGATCAATACTCAAAGCCAGTCGATATTATTCGTTTTGAGCCTTTAGTTCTTGCGCAATTATCTGGTGCGCATGCTGATCGAGAAATTATTCGGTTGAGTGATTTGCCGCCGGGCTTCGTTGATATGTTGATTGCTGTTGAAGACCGTGCTTTCTATGAGCATGCGGGAATTTCCATTACAGGCATCATGCGGGCGCTGGTCAATAACGTGTTAGCGGGCCGATTTGCGCAAGGCGGAAGTACCTTGACACAGCAGCTCGTTAAAAATTTGTATCTGACTCGAGAGCGCACATTGACTCGTAAAGCCTTGGAGGCTATCTACGCAATTTTGCTTGATGCTGGGTTCTCTAAAAATCGGATCCTTGAGGCCTATGTCAATGAAGTCTTTTTGGGTCAATGGGGTAATCGAGCCATTCATGGATTCGGTACAGCTGCACAGTTTTACTTCGGTCGTCCCATTAATGAACTGTCTGTCGCTCAGCAAGCACTATTAATTGGTTTGATCAAAGGCCCGAGTGCATTTAATCCAAGACGATTCCCGGAACGCGCACTTGAGCGCAGAAATCTGGTTTTATCGCTTGCCTCGGGTCAGGGTGTGATTCCCGAGACGACAGCGGACCAAGCAGCCAGTGCACCATTATCTGTTCCTAATCGGCCAGCGGACCGGATCGGCCGTTTTCCGGGTTATGTCTCAGTGGTTCGGCGTGAGTTAACCAATGACTACACGAGTAAGCAATTGACGGCGGCCGGTCTCAAAATCTACACGGCTCTCGACCCTCAAGTGCATCGCGGATTGATCGAAGGGCGAAAAAATATGCTCTTTCGTCTTAAGGACATTGGCCTAGATCCGTCGGGTGAAGTGCAGATGGGTGCGCTTGTGGTTGATATTCCGACTGGCGAGATACAGGCCGTGTTGGCTGGCCGCGATAACAGAGTGGGATTCCATCGTGTACTCGATGCGCGTCGTCAAATCGGATCCTTAGTCAAACCCTTCGTCGTTGCTGCTGCAATTGAAGAGGATCCGCGCCTTCATGCCGGGACTCTGGTTCGAGATGAGGCGGTGTCTATTCGCGATGAGAAAGGCAATGTGTGGGCTCCGAAAAATTATGACAAAACAGAGCAAGGTGTTGTTCGTTTAGAAAACGTGATTGCCAGCAGCATCAATCAAGCGACAGTGCATTTGGCGCTGGGGCTAGGGCTTGATTCGATTCTGGAACGGCTGGCCGAATATGGGATTCCTGTCGGGCCGACAAAACCGCCTGCAACCGTGTTAGGTGTGTCTGAGATGTCGCCATATCAGGTGGCGACCCGTTATCAAGGACTCTTGAATCAAGGCTATCTCACGCCACTGAAAGCAGTTCGTACAGTGGTTGATGATACAGGACGTGTCTTAACCCGACGTCCGTTTCAATCAACCCGCCTCATGACAGCACGTGCTGCCGTTCAGGTTGATCACATGATGCGAGTTGGCGCGAAGGTTGGCACTGGACGCGCGTTTGGTAATCGTTACAGACAAGTGATGGCTTCGAAAACCGGAACCACCGATGACGGACGTGATGCGTGGTTTGTAGGTGCTGACGGGCGTCGTCTAGGCGTCGCTTGGATTGGGTTTGATGACAATCGAAAAGCAGGTCTCATTGGTTCTGTGGCTGCACTTCCTGTGATCTCAGATGCATTTCAGCATGTTCAAAGAACACACCGCCCAGATACACTACCAGAGGGATTACGGTACAGTTGGCTTGATCAATCAGGGCAGATTGTTGATCAGTCGTGTCAGGATGCGGAAAAGCGCCCTTTACCGATAGAATATCGACAAGCAAAGCCTGGTGAGTGTGGAGGTAATGGCTTCGGATCACCTAAAGGTAATTGGTTGAATAATTGGTTTGGAGGATAGGATGCGACTCGGTTTGAGTTTGGCGTGTTTGGCAATCATGGTTGGATGTACGCAGGCGCCTGTGTCGCGGCCGCCGGTGGTTGACGCGTCTTGGCGCGCTAATGAGGATGATCGAGTGTCATCATCGACGCGTGTTATTTCGATGTCTGCACCTGATACACGCCGTGAAAAGGGTGAGCGTAATCAGACTAATCCGATCGAACCTGTTGCGAAAATTGAGCCGATTGATCAACCAAAAGGGCAAACAGAAATTCCGCCTGCCGTTTTGTCACTTCTCGAGCAAGCTGATGAATTAAGGACGGCTGGAGACTTGGCTGGAGCGTCAGCGCGTCTCGAACGTGCCCAGCGCATTGCACCGACTGAACCTGAAGTGTATTTCCAATTATCGAGCGTGCGATTAGAGCAGGGAAGTCTTGAGGACGCTGTGAATATCGCGACACAGGGTGTGGATCTCGCGGGAACTGATCAAGCGATGAAGCGTGATTTATATACCGTTATCGCACGATCAAAAGATGCTCTGGGTGATACAGCTGGTGCAGCAGAAGCGCGCCAACTGGCGCGCGCCTCGGGATCTTAAAGGGCCGAAAAGGCGTCTTTCGCAGCATCGAGAGTCGCGTCAATTACAGACTCGCTGTGTGTTGAAGATACAAATCCTGCTTCATACATCGACGGCGCAAGATAAACGCCGCGGTCGAGCATTAAATGGAAGAAGCGTTTAAAGATCTCTTCATCGCAGGCTGTGACTTCAGCAAATGAAGTGACTGGTTGGTCTGCGAAAAATAATCCAAACATGCCTCCACGACTGACGCCTTGCATCGCAATGCCTGCGTCAGAGGCTTCTGAGATCATCCCCGAAACAAAGCGTTCAGTAGCGGCACTCAGGCCATCATAAAATCCCGGTTGCGATAACTCAGAGAGCGTCGCAATACCTGCAGCCATCGCTACAGGATTACCTGACAGCGTGCCGGCTTGATATACGGGCCCGAGTGGAGCGAGCATGTCCATGATGTCTTGACGCCCACCAAACGCGCCCACAGGCATACCGCCGCCGATAATTTTGCCAAGGCAAGTAAGGTCCGGACGGATGTTGGTAAGTGCTTGTGCGCCACCTTTGGCAACACGGAAACCCGTCATGACTTCGTCAAAAATCAATACGACGCCGTATTGGTCACACAGCGCCCGAAGTCCCTCAAGATACCCGGGCTCCGGTAAAATCATGTTCATATTGCCTGTGATGGGCTCAATGATGATGCATGCGATCGAGTCACCTTGTTGCTGAAAGAGTTCTGTTGCCGCATCTAAATCATTGAAGGGTAGGTTGAGCGTGTGTTTCGCAAGATCAGCTGGGACACCCGGTGAACTCGGAACGCCAAAGGTGAGGGCGCCAGAGCCTGCTTTGACCAGAAGACTGTCAGAGTGCCCGTGGTAACACCCTTCAAATTTCACAATGGTGTCGCGTCCGGTAAACCCGCGTGCAAGACGGATCGCGCTCATCGTTGCTTCGGTACCGCTTGAGCAAAACCGAAGCTTTTCCATCGACGGAAAGAACGATTTTACGAGCTCTGCCATATCTGTTTCGATTGCGGTCGGTGCACCAAACGACAATCCGTTTTCAATGGCATCACGCACAGCCTGTAATACTCGTGGATTGGCATGCCCCGCAATCATTGGCCCCCAGCTACCCACATAATCGATATATTGTTTGCCGTCAGCATCATAAAGATAGGGTCCCTCAGCCTTGCTGAAGAAAACAGGCGTACCACCAACAGCACGGAATGCTCGCACGGGAGAGTTCACGCCGCCGGCAATTGATTGGCTGGCTCGCTCAAAGAGTTGTTCTGATTTAGACATGCATTGTTCCTTAAAATAATTCTGTAAGTTGGCGAGCTGCTTCACCAATATCTGGTGCTCGAAACACAGCGCCTGATACCGCGAGCATGGACACGCCGGTATCTAAAACTTGTCTGCCATTATCGGCTGTGATGCCACCAATTGCGACAACAGGGACGGGACATTCCTCAACTAACAGACCGAGTTGTCGAAGAGACAATCCGGTGGCGGAAGGTTTAGTGTCTGACTCGAATAGCCGGCCAAAAGCACAATATGTCGCTCCGTCGGCAACGGCTTCTTCCATCAATTCTCTCGAATCATGGCATGTGCGTCCAAGAATCGCGGCTGCACCCAATGCGTTGCGTGCTTCGCTTAAAGAGCCATCGGTTTGGCCGAGATGAGCCCCTTGCGCGCCAACCGTCTGCACAATACGGGCATTGTCATTGATTAAACAGGGTGTGCCATGTTGGTGACAGGATTCGACAACTGCCTCGGCAAGCGCAAGATACAGACCTTCATCGACGGTTTTATGGCGAAACTGAACGAGACTCGCACCACCGTCAAGCGCCTCGCTGACCTGTCGATATAGCAGGTCAGGGTCAGCAATTGACGCATCAGTGATGACATAAAGTCCCCGCATCAGAACGGTTTAACAATGACCAGGATCACGATTGCAATTAACGCAATGACGGGTGCTTCGTTAAACCAGCGATACCACACATGGCTGCGAGTATTGGCATCATTCTTAAATGTTTTAACGATTTTCATACACCAATGATGATACCCAAGAAGCAGCACGACGAAGGTGAGCTTTGCATGCATCCAGCCTTGGCTCATGTACTCAGGCACAAGCATCAACATCCAGACACCGAGTGCAACTGTAACGATCATTGACGGAGTCATGATGCCATTGAGCAGTTTTCTTTCCATGATTTTGAAACGTTCAATCCCTGCCGTATCCGTAGCGTCGGTCATCGCGTGATACACGAAGAGCCGAGGGAGATAGAACAAGGCCGCAAACCAAGTGACGACCGCGATGAGATGAAATGCTTTAATCCAAAGAAACATGGTGCCTCCTAAAGTGGAGACAGGAGTACACCAAGTCTGTCACTGAAAGGCAAGATCAGTCGCGCTCTTGATGCCTTACAGTCGATTGCACATCGATAACCGCTTTGAACAAGTCACCTTCTGTTATCACGCCGAGAAGCTCTCGCGTGTCCCGGGCTATGATCGGAACTGATTCCCCGACGAAGTCACTGACTGTGTGCATCGCGTGCTGCAATGAGTCATCAAGATTTAAGAGCATGGGGTCTGCATCAGCGAACTGGAACACTGTCTGATCGCCAGCCTCAATCGCTTGGTGAACTGATAGTTTTCCAGCCAAGCGTCCGGAATCAGAAACCACGTAGGCCTCAGTTTGATCAGCTTGGCGCATGAGTTCGAGGGCTTCTATGCCGGTCGATGTCTCACTGAGTTTGACGTAGTCATCACTCAAGTGCGTCTCAAGTGTGTGCTGAGATAGGGCAATTGCTTCACGCCCCAGTGCGAGGTCAATCCCTCGATCAAGAAGTTGTCGATCAAAGAATGAGTGCCCAAACAGCCGATGCGTCAATAGCATGGAGGCCATGACAGCCATCAGTGCAGCCACCGCGTAGGCATATGATTGTGTGAGTTCAAGGATGATCAGTACGGCGGCAACTGGGGCACCGATGACATTGGCTGCGACGGCGGCCATGGCAGCGATGCTGATTGCCACACTGAGGTCAGGCACACCCACGACAACCGCAATCTGACTGATCACACCACCGACAGCAACGCCGACAAAGAGTGCTGGAGAAAAGACACCTCCAAATAACCCAAAACCGATACATAGCGCAGTCATAGCGATTTTGACGACCAGCAGAAGCATGAGTGCCGGTAGCTGGTAGGCTCCATCCAGCATGGCATTGATAGTTCCAATGCCGAGCCCGAGAATCTCTGGAATCCAGATCCCGACCAAACCACATACTGTGGCTGCAGTGATCACCAGTCGCTCCGCTGACCAGCCGGTCTGCTTGGCAAACGCGGCAGATCGACGAAGTGCTTCCATATAGATAATGGCCGCAATCGCAATAATCGGAGAGGCAATAATCAAAACAGGAATGACCGAGACCAGGTCAGGTGCAGATGTTGAGATATTGAAGGTTGCTGATGGATTAAAAAATGCTTGGCTGACTGCAGATGCAGTCACAGAAGCAATCGATATTGGCGCAATTGCCCGCACTGAAAAGTGGCGCAAGATCGCTTCGTGGGCAAATACAATACCGGCAATCGGTGCCCCAAATCCTGCTGAGATGGCTGCCGCGACACCGCAACCTAAATACACTTCATGAGAGAGTCGCGACGAGACAAAGCGCTTGACTGCAATGCCGAGCGTCGCACCGAAGTGAACAAGCGGTCCGTATTGCCCAACGGAACCACCGCCGGCTGCACTGGTAAAGGCGGTTAATGTTGAGGCTATCCCGTGTTTAATGTCCAAAGGCTCTTTGGACTGTTGTGCGTGATAGATCGAGTCTGCGGGTCCATGCCAACGCACTACGCCGAAAACACGGCGGATCAGAATAACGATCCCGGCAGCGATCCAGAGAAATATCAAACTGGTGAGTTCAAATTGGCTGCCAGCGAGTGAAATTTCGAATAGCGAGTTGTTTTCTCGAAGCGCGGTGAAAAACTCTACACCTGAGACATAGGCATTCGATGTCCATGCGATGAGGGTCCCGATGAGGCCCCCGATACCAAAAACGATTAACAGCTCAATGCCGGTATCTTTGATGCGGCTCTGCATAGACTTCC
>CAJXTO010000078.1 GCA_913061245.1 uncultured Oceanospirillales bacterium | reverse complement strand
TGTTACGGATTGCCGAAGACGCCCTGACCTTTGATGATGTGCTGCTCGTTCCGGGGTATTCAAACATCATTCCAGCGAACGTCAGCCTGAAAACTCAAATCACGCGCAACATCGAGCTTAACATGCCGTTGCTGTCGGCGGCGATGGATACCGTGACTGAAGCCTCTCTGGCGATCGCGATGGCGCAGGAGGGTGGTCTTGGGATTCTGCACAAGAACATGACGATCGAGCAGCAAGCTCAGGAAGTCAGGAAGGTGAAGAAGTTCGAAACGGGCATCATTCAAGATCCTGTGACCTGCTCTCCGAACATTACGGTCCGTGAGCTTCTAGGGATCACCCGTCATCACAACATCAGCGGCGTACCTGTGGTCGAAGGCGACAATCTTGTCGGTATTGTGACTGGACGAGATATTCGGTTTGTACCAGATCTTGATGTACAGGTCCGTGAGGTGATGACTCCGAAAGACCGCCTAGTCACTGTCACCGAAGGCGCGAGTCATCAGGAAATCCAGACGAAATTACATAAGCATCGGATCGAGAAGGTGCTTGTTGTGGATGACGACTTCCGGTTGAGGGGTCTGGTTACGGTCAAAGACATGATGAAAGCAGAAAGCCACCCGAATGCTGCGAAAGATGCAGCCAAACGGTTGTTGGCTGCAGCTGCAGTTGGAACTGGTGCTGAAGGTGAAGACCGAGTCAGCGCATTGGTTGAAGCGGGGGTTGATATCTTGGTTGTCGATACCGCACATGGTCACTCGCAAGGCGTATTGGACCGGGTCGCTTGGATTAAGCAAACCTTCCCTCAGGTGGAGGTGATTGGTGGCAATATTGCAACAGGTGAGGCGGCCAAGGCGTTGGTCGAAGTGGGAGCGGATGCGGTGAAAGTCGGCATTGGCCCAGGGTCTATTTGCACGACTCGTATTGTTGCTGGTGTTGGGGTTCCACAGGTGTCTGCGGTCGCAAACGTGGCATCAGCACTGATGGGGTCAGGCATTCCACTCATTGCAGATGGCGGTATTCGTTATTCAGGTGATATCGCGAAGGCAATTGCAGCTGGCGCATCCACTGTCATGGTGGGCTCGTTGTTAGCAGGTACAGATGAAGCACCGGGCGAGGTCGAGTTATTCCAAGGGCGTGCCTATAAGTCGTATCGAGGTATGGGTTCATTGGGTGCGATGGCACAACGTGAAGGCTCGTCTGATCGTTATTTCCAAGATGCGAGCGCAGGGGCTGAGAAATTAGTCCCTGAAGGTGTCGAGGGGCGTGTCCCTTGTAAAGGTCCTCTGTCTGGAATCGTTCATCAGATGATGGGTGGCTTGCGGGCAGCAATGGGATATACAGGGTGCGCGACCATCGAAGAGATGAGAACGCGACCAAGTTTCGTCAAGATTTCCGGCGCGGGCGTGAAAGAGTCACATGTACATGATGTGTCGATTACCAAAGAAGCACCGAACTACCGAGTGAAATAATGATGGATATCCATGCTGACCGCCTGCTGATTCTTGATTTCGGTTCCCAGTACACACAATTGATTGCGCGTCGTGTGCGTGAACATGGCGTCTATTCCGAAATTCTTCCTTGTGACGTTGACCCGCAGCGTATTACTGAATTCGCTCCCAAAGGCATCGTGTTGTCTGGCGGTCCTGAATCAACGACGGATTCAGCTGGGTGGACGATTCCAAAGGAAGTCTATGACCTTGAGGTACCGATTCTTGGTATTTGTTATGGCATGCAAGCACTGGCTCAAGAGCTCGGTGGTCGCGTCGAATCCAGTGATTTGCGCGAGTTTGGGCATGCTGACCTAATTATTGAGAATGATGAGTCATTGCTCGCAGGACTATCTGACACGGGATCGTTGTCGGTTTGGATGAGTCATGGCGATCGCGTTACTGAACTACCTCCCGGGTTCATTGTGATTGGGTCTAGCGCTCACGCTCCAATTGCAGCGATGGCGAATGAAGAACGCCAGATCTATGGTCTCCAATTCCACCCAGAAGTAACACACTCTGAGGGTGGGTCAGAAATGCTCGCGAAATTCGCGCATGCCATTTGCGGATGCGGAAGAGAGTGGACCCCTGAAAACATCATCGACGATGCGATTACCCAAGTGCGGGAGCAAGTCGGTGATGGGCAGGTACTTCTCGGATTATCTGGAGGGGTGGACTCGTCGGTTGTTGCTGCTTTGTTGCATAAGGCGATTGGTAATCAATTGGTTTGTGTCTTTGTCG
This sequence comes from uncultured Oceanospirillales bacterium, assembly GCA_913061245.1. Classification (GTDB taxonomy): domain Bacteria; phylum Pseudomonadota; class Gammaproteobacteria; order Pseudomonadales; family Litorivicinaceae; genus HIMB30. The sequence goes on along the minus strand of CAJXTO010000078.1, from coordinate 4,664 downwards.
ACAACGGATTGTTGCGCTTGAACGAAGGTGCTCAGGTCATGGAGACGTTCGCTCAAAACCTGGGCGTTCGAGTGATTCGCGCAAATGCTGAAGAACGCTTTTTAACTGCGTTGAAGGGCGAGGCTGATCCAGAGCGAAAGCGAAAAATCATTGGCCGAACATTTATTGAAGTCTTTGAGGAAGAAGCAGCCAAGCTATCTGATGTTCGATTCTTAGCACAGGGCACGATTTATCCTGATGTGATTGAGTCAGCAGGAGCCGCTTCAGGTAAGGCGCACGTTATTAAGAGTCACCATAATGTGGGCGGATTACCTGATGATATGCGTATGCAACTTGTCGAGCCCTTACGTGAATTATTTAAAGATGAAGTACGTATCTTGGGTGTCACTTTAGGTTTGCCTCCTTCCATGGTGTATCGACATCCGTTTCCAGGTCCTGGCCTCGGTGTCCGAATTCTCGGTGAAGTGCATAAATCCTCAGCCGACATTCTTAGGAAGGCCGACCACATCTTTATTGAAGAGCTGCGTAAGGCTGGTCTGTATGACAAGGTGTCGCAAGCGTTTGCAGTCTTTTTACCAGTGAATTCAGTTGGCGTTGTGGGTGATCAGCGCCGTTATGCGCCTGTGATTGCTTTGCGTGCGGTTGAAACCATTGATTTTATGACTGCGCGGTGGGCTCACTTGCCGTACGAATTTATCGAAAGAGTGTCTGGCCGTATCATCAACGAAATCGAAGATGTCAGTCGTGTTGTTTACGACGTGAGCTCAAAGCCCCCTGCTACGATTGAGTGGGAATAGGCCAATAATTCAATTCCGCACATCGGTTTAATTTGGTTTAGATGGAACTTCTAAAATGACAGACATTATTTTGCATCATTATTGGCCATCACCATTTGCTCACAAAATCCGATTGGCTCTCGGGCTGTCGGGTGTCGCTTGGAAATCAGTCGAAATTCCTCGCGTACCACCAAAGCCATTATTAATGCCTTTAACCGCGGGTTACCGAAGAACGCCAGTTCTGCAGAGTGGTGCAGACGTGTATTGTGATACACAGAACATCGTTCGTGCATTGACTGAGTTAACAGACGATCGAAAACTGTTGCCGCATGATCAGCGCGGAAAAATCCTAGCCTTTACGGACTGGGCCGACGGGGCTGTTTTTAATTTAGCAGCGAGAGTGGTACTGACCTCAGCACTGGATACGGCTCCTCCGGAATTTATCCAAGACCGAGGGGGTTTGTATTTCGGTCCGAACTGGACTCCAGAAGGCCTAAGATCTCAGCTTCCTGGTGTGATTTTACAACTTGCTGCACACCTCAATTCGATCGATCAGGGATTGAGCGATCAAGGTGGTTATGCGTCTGATGATTTGTCGTACGCTGATGTCACAATTGCTTATCTCGCTTGGTTTATTCGCGGGCGATGGGACCAAGGGCCTGAATTTTTGAGACAGTTCGCGCACATTGAGCGAATTGAGCGAGAGGTTCATGAGGCTGCGCAAGACAATCATCAGGAATTATCTGGTGAGGAGGCGCTTGCAATTGCAGAGCGCTCGCAGTCTGTTTCGCCGCATGGGGTGACAGCACAATGTGGTGTGACGCTTGAGCAAGGCACACGTGTCGCCATCAAGCCACAAGCTGAAACATCTGATCCTCCTGTGATTGGTCGGCTGCGCTATTTGGACCGTGAGCGGGTTTCAATCGATCATCACGCACCAGAGGTCGGGGATGTGGTAGTCCACCTCCCTGTTGCTGGATACCAGATCCAGCCTTGTGAGTAATCCAACGGCGACAGACGAAAATCTTCGCTGCATCTTGTTTATGGTTGCTGCCATGGCTGGATTTGCCATTGAAGATGCGGTGATCAAACAGTTGTCCTATTCGATGCCAGTTTCACAGGTCTTAATGTTGATTGGCTGTGGTGGTGTGTTCACCTTCGGTGTCACTTCATTGGTCACACGAGTCCGTTTAGTGTCACCTGAGATCATGAGACCATGGTTTGTCATCAGGACAGTATCTGAGCTTGCGTCGGCTATCTTCTTTGTGATCGCGATTGTGTACGCATCACTTTCAGTGTCCTCTGCCATTCTCCAGGCGACGCCATTGGCGGTGTCATTGGCAGCGGCTGTCTTCCTGAAACAACATGTGAGCGTGAAGCAATGGATCCTCATTGCGATTGGATTTATTGGTGTTTTATGTGTCATCCAACCTGGGTTGGATGGATTTAAACCGGCTGCTTTGTTTGCCATTGTCGGCGTGATGTTCCTGGCACTTCGTGATGCCATCACGCGATCTATCTCCATATCGATACCTGCAGTCGCTGTCTCGTTTTGGGCTTTTTTCGCATTGCTGATGGCGGGGGTTGTGACGATCCCTTTCTTCGCCGACTTTACTCCCGTCAGAATGGAGCATTTGGGTTTGCTTCTAGTCTCTACGCTCGCGGGAACAGGTGCATATTTCTGTGTTGTGATGGCAACCCGTGGTGGAGATGTCGCGGTTGTCGCCCCATTTCGTTACACACGACTGCTATTTGCGCTTGGCCTTGCTGTGGTCTTTTTTGATGAGGACGTGAATGCAATGATGATTTTAGGCAGTAGCCTGATCATCGGATCAGGCATTGTCATGATTGGATCGAGCGGATCACGCAGGAAGCAAATCAACTAGGGTCCGAACAAGGGCTGCATTGTCTTCGGCGATCTCCCCATCAGGTAACCAGATACCGTTTTCGAAGCCGATTCGTAAATCAATTCCTTCGGATGCAGCTCTTAACAAACAAGGTATCTGACCTTGCCCAAACGCACAAATCATTTCACCCGCAGGGCTTAAGTGCGATGGTAATTCATCTCTCACAGCCAGAAATGGATCAAGCTGATCTGGAGTGCTTTCTTGGTTTGCCGAGTATCGACCAAGAACATACAGCACCTCGAGTGACTCCGTTTGGATAATTTCTTGGTCAACTAATGAGGTCAGGGTGCGGAAATCATCGGCATCATAGAGAATGAACTGCACACGGCTTTTCGCAATTAATTGTTCAAAAAACGGCTGCAGAGTGTGCGGTTCCTGAGACCTGAGAATCTCTCGAATTGCGACAGACACCCAGGGTGCTTGTATGCGAGACAGTAGGTCGATTTGCGCGTCGGATTCATAAATACCTGCAGCCTCAGATGTGACTTGGACCTCAAGGTCTGGTAACCGGTGACTGAGTTTTTCAATCAACGCTTCATAGCGCTCGACATCGAGCAGATGGATTTGATCGGTCGTGCGGATGTGTGCATGGAGACCGCGGGCACCTGCATCAAAACAAGCAACTGCAGTCTCGATAAGTTCATCATCAGTCACGGGAACGGCTGGATGATCTTGTGTGGTTTTACGTGCACCATTGGGTGCGACCATGATGAATGTCATGCAGCGCGTTCCGTATGTCCGCTCACTTCCCTGATCGCTAGAGATAGCTTTTCTGTAATGACTTGGATGTCAGAGGCTTCAATGATGAAAGGGGGCGCCAGTAGCACATGATCACCAGATTGCCCATCAATCGTTCCAGACATTGGATAACACATTAACCCATGTGACATCGCGGCTTTTTTGACCTGTGCTGCCGTTTTAAGACTTGGGTCGAGAGCGGCTTTGGTCCCTTTGTCACTGACGAGCTCGATGCCAACGAACAAGCCGCGGCCTCGAATATCACCAACCCATGGGTGTGTGCCCAGCGTGTCATTGAGAGAGGCCTGGAGTAGCGCCCCCATTGATTGAACATGCTCCATCATCCCTGGTTTTGAGAGTTCTTCCATCACAGCAAGTCCGGCAGCGCAGGCTGTCGGATGACCCATGTAGGTATGGCCGTGCTGGAAAAATCCGGAACCCTCAACGATCGCTTGGTAGATAAAATCCTGACACAGCATCGCACCTATGGGCTGTATGCCGGCCCCCAAGCCTTTAGCAATACAGAGCATGTCGGGTTTGACCTGATCATGATCACAGGCGTAAAGATGGCCTGTCCGACCCATGCCACACATGACCTCATCGAGAATCAACAAAACACCATACTGGTCACAAATTTCGCGGATCCGTGCGTAGTAGCCTTCCACCGCAGGGACGGCTCCCATTGTTGCTCCAACCACAGGTTCAGCAACAAAGGCGGCGACATTCCCTTCGCCGATGCGCAGAATTTCTGTCTCGAGCTCATTTGCAACCCGTTGCCCGTATTCGAAAGGAGTCTCACCAGCTTCGGCCCAACGGTAGTAATGACATGGACTGATATGACTCATGTGGGTTGGTAATAATGGTTCGAACTGACGGCGTCGCCATTGGTTGCCACCACTTCCGAGCGCGCCGAGTGTGTTGCCGTGATAGCTTTGGCGGCGCCCAATAATATGGGTGCGATTCGGTTGGCCAACCTCGAGGAAGTATTGCCGCGCGAGCTTCAGAGCGGCTTCCATCGCCTCACTACCACCAGAAACGAAATACACATGTTCAATTCCGTCTGGTGCATGATCAACGAGCACGTTGGCTAATTGTTCAGCAGGTTCTGATGTGAAAAATCCGGTGTGGGCAAAAGCGAGTTGTTGTAACTGTTCGCATGTTCGGTCGATTACTCGCTTCGGCGTATGACCGAGACAACTAACAGCTGCACCACCGCACGCATCGAGATAGCGGTTACCCTCAG
>CAJXTO010000077.1 GCA_913061245.1 uncultured Oceanospirillales bacterium | reverse complement strand
TTTGCCGAGGCAGTCGTTATCGGATTTTTCGCACTGCTGGCGTATACAGGCTATGAGGTACTCGTGATCCTTGAAGGCGAATATTTGGTGTCTTTAACTTGGATTCCCGTCCAGCTCACCCAATCGGTAATCCCCATTGGTGCTACTCTTTTTGTTATCTGCGAAATACTGAGTTTCCCCGACTATTACAAAAAAACCTGTGCGGGTATTTCTTTAGAGCACGCTGAAATCGAGGAAGAAGTCGAAACTGAGTTGGCAAAGGCGGGGGTGAAATCATGATCGTTCTTGTTATGTTCTTGATCTTGCTCGCGTTGATTTGTTTGAACGTTCCGATCGCAGTTGGTCTTGCGGTCGCAGCGATTTTCGGCCTTGGTGTTACAGAGGGCCTCGATAGCATCGTGACACTCGCTCTCGATATGTACGATGGATCGACCAAGTTTTCTCTGATTGCCATTCCGATGTTTGTTTTAGCCGGCGCCATTATGAATGCTGGTGGCATTACAGATAAGTTGATCAACTTTGTAAACGCCATTATTGGTTTCGTGCGTGGCGGTCTGGCGATGGTCAATATCGGAGTCAGTTTGTTCTTTGCCGAAATTTCGGGCTCTGCCGTAGCTGATGTTGCTGCACTTGGCTCCGTATTGATCCCCCAGATGAAAAAGCGAGGTTATTCAGGGCCTCTTGCGGCTGCGGTGACTTCATCATCAGCGTCCCTTGCAATCATTATCCCGCCCTCCATTCCGATGATTCTGTATGCGACATCTGCAGGGACTTCGGTCGAGCAATTGTTTGTTGCAGGGATCATCCCAGGTTTATTGGGCGCATTTGGATTGATGGGCATGGCGTATTACTTCGCACGCAAATACAACCTGCCAACCGAAGAAGCTTTTGAATTTCGTCGCCTGTGGAAAACACTAGTTGATGCGTTGCCTGCATTTACGCTGCCAGTGGTGATCTTAGGCGGCATCTTTGGTGGCTTTGTCACCGCGACAGAGGCAGCTGGCCTAGCTGTTGTTGCAGCACTTATCGTGAGTGCGTGGTATTCGAAAATGGATTTCGGGCATCTCAAGCGCGCAATGATTGATGGTGGTGTACAAACAGCTGTTGTGATGCTGTTGGTCGCAGCATCGGTGGTGATGGGTGGCTTTTTAACACGTGCTCAAATCCCTCAGGATTTTGCACGTTGGATTCTCGATATCACCACGAATCAGTGGGTTATTCTTGCAATCCTCAACGTCTTCTTCTTGGTTATTGGGTTCTTCTTGCACTCGGCAGCGGCAATTATTTTGGTCGTTCCGATCGTGATTCCACTTATCCAAGCTGCGGGTATTGACCCAATCCACTTTGGTTTGGTTGTAACATTGAACCTGGCTTTGGGTCAGCAGACGCCCCCGGTTGCAAGTGTATTGATCACGTCTTGTGCGGTCGCTCGCGCAAACATCTGGGATGTGTCTAAGATCAATATCTACTTTATCGCGGTGTTGTTCGCGGTACTGATGCTCTGCACTTATGTACCCGATGTACCGATGTATCTGGTCGACGTGATTTACAGGTCATAACGTGGGCGATTACACGATCACCCATGAGGGCGGTATTGCTGAATACCGCCTGACGCGACCAGAGTCACGGAATTCTCTGACATTTGAGATGTACCAGGCACTTGAGAATCTGTGTCGTGATCCTGGTGATGCGGGAGTTATCGTGTTGACTGCCGAGGGCGAGAAGGCTTTCGCTTCAGGTACTGATATTTCTAATTTCAAAGACTTTCATTCGGCTCAAGATGCGATCGATTACGAAGCAATGATCGGTCGGGTGATTGATGCTGTTCAAACAGCTTCTGTTCCAGTCATTGCCTCGTTGCATGGGATTGTAGCCGGTGGCGGAGCTGCCATTGCTGCGGCTGCCGACATTCGATTGGGGACTCGCGATACGAAGTTCGGGATGCCAATTGCTCGGACTTTAGGGAACTGCTTATCGATAGCGAATCTCAACAGGCTGGTTCATCTATTAGGTGAATCACGAACACGTTACCTGTTGCTAACAGCCGAATTTTTACCGATATCACCGTTGGTTGAGTCGGGCTTTATCAGTGAAGTGTTAGATACGGCTGATTTGTGTGATCAGCGTGCAAGAGAGCTATCAGCCCATTTGCTGACGCTCGCTCCATTGACGGTTTCAGCAACACGTGATGGGTTAAATCGATTGTCCGAGCGTGCAACGCCTGAAGATACAGATCTCATTCAACGTTGTTATTTGAGTGATGATTTTGCCGAAGGTATCGATGCTTTTTTCGCCAAACGAAAGGCCAACTGGAGTGGTCGATGAGTCAGCAGCCAAGACCACTTGAAGGCATGCGAGTCATTGAGCTCGCTCACATCATGGCAGGTCCATTGTGTGGAATGATGTTGGCTGATATGGGTGCTGATGTCATTAAGGTCGAAAAAATCGAAGGCGGTGATGACTCGCGGCGCATGGTTCCTCCCCAAATTGAGGGCGAGTCTGCCGCGTTTTTAATGATGAACCGTAACAAACGCGGTATGGCTCTCGACTTAAAATCTGATGATGGCAAACAAATTCTCACCGAACTTTTGAAAGACGCCGACTGCGTGATAGAGAACTTTCGCCACGATACGATGGAGCGTCTTGGCTTGTCGTATGACGCGTTAAAAGCGATTAACCCAGGTCTTATTTACGTCGAAATCTCAGGATATGGGCGAACAGGTCCTTACCGTGAACGTGCGGGCTTTGATCTTGTTGCGCAGGGTGCCTCTGGTTTGATGAGTATTACAGGACCTGGCCAAGACGATGGACCTGTGAAAGTCGGCGCACCAGTGACTGATATTACAGCGGGTATCCTCGCAGCGATGGGTGCGGCCGCAGCGTATGCGGGTAAGCAAAAAACTGGTCTTGGTACACGTGTTGATACTTCTCTATTTGAGGCAGGGATTACGCATACTTATTGGCAAAGTGCTATCGCTCTAGCGACCGGTGTCTCGCCACAAGCACTTGGTTCAGCACATCCGCTGAATGCACCGTATCAAGCTTTTCAGACAGCTGATGGCTATATCAATATAGGCGCTGCAAATCAGAGAAATTGGTTACGGCTCTTGGATGTGATTGGTGCACCCGAACTCAATGATGATTCGCGCTTTTCATCCAATGCGGATCGGATGTCGAATCTCCCCGAACTGGTCGCCGTATTGAATGGGTATTTTCAACGGCACACATCTGAGGATTGGCTTGAACAGCTTGATCAAGCCGGCGTCCCCGCAGGACCTATTTTATCGATAGGCGAGATGCTCGAGCATCCTCAGGCCATCGCCCGCGATATGGTGGTTGAGACAGAGCATGATCGGGTGGGTTCAGTGAAAGGGCTTGGGATGGCTGTTAAATTTCATGGTGCAGAGCCAGTCTCGTCGAGGCCGCCTCCAACCCATGGTCAGCATTCCCATCAAGTGCTAAAAGAACTTGGGTATTCAGATACCGAGATCGAAGCACTGTATACTCGTGGAGTGATTCATTCTGCGTAGAGGCCAATCGAGATGCGTTCGCTATGTCTACCCGTTTTATGTCTTGGGCTATCACAACCTGTCTTAGCTTGTGAAGTGAATGGCCAGACATCTCAGTCTGGATGCACAACAACTGAGGTGATACCTCGCACAGATTGGACCCAGGATTTAATCGTCAGAGAGCCAACATTGGCTGTTGGTATTTTTGATCACGTGACCCTTGAGCCATCAACCGAGTTAATGCTCACCGGGACTGTTCGTTGGACCGTCACAGTTGATGATTCCTCGAAGCTTACTGTTCGCGGTATGGCACAGGAAGTGGTGAACCAAGGTGGCTTGGTTGAGGTACGTGGGATGGTTGATCGAATTCAGGCATTGTCTGGTGAAACCAAGATTGAGGGAACAGTTGGTCGTGTATCAGGCCCGGGTACGGTGCTTATTAAACATGGTGCTGTCGTTTCCGGCCAGCGTGAGCGGCGAGGTGAACCTGGTGATTGGTTCACTCTCAACTAAAGCCGCTTTTTCTCTGGGATGAGCCCTTCCGGTGCATAACGGAGAGTTAGTAGCAGGATAATTCCCACGGTCATTAAACGCATGTGAGCCGCACCCTCGAGTAGATGTGCTCTTACTGCGCTTTGAGGGTCCATGCCGGATGTCAGTGTTTCGATTAACCATAGCCCAATCGGTTCTGCCTCGATCCAAAAGAACCAAATAAAGAACCCACCGAGAACAGCACCCCAGTTGTTACCCGATCCACCAATGATCACCATCACCCAAATCAAGAATGTAAAGCGCAGTGGGTTGTACCCGACTGGTGTGAACTGACCATCAAGAGTGGTCAACATCGCTCCGGCAAGACCAATGACGGCAGACCCCAACACAAATACGCGTAGATGCTGCCAAGTGACGTCCTTACCCATCGCGGCTGCGGCTGTTTCGTTGTCGCGAATAGCACGCATCATCCGACCCCATGGAGATTTCAGAGCAGTTTCGGACAGCCACAATAAAATCCCAATGACGGCGATGAAGAGCAGTGCGTAACAGATCTTAACGAATACAGCAGAAGCGTCATCAACCGGCATACCGAGGGTTATGGCCCACTCTTGAAACCATTGCGCTTGCTGCAGGTCGATTTCGTATGGGACAGGCCGCGGTAAACCATTCACGTTTTTGACACCACGAGTCAGCCATTCTTCGTTTTTTATGAAGAAAATGATGATTTCGCTGATCCCAAGTGTTGCGATGGCTAGATAGTCGGAGCGAAGACCCAATGCAATTTTACCAATCACGAATGCGACCCCCGCGGCGAACAGTGCTCCCACAGGCCAAGCAACTAAAATGGGTAGACCAAGCCCGCCGAGATAACCGGTGACAGAAGGATCAATCGCCTCAATCGCATCGACGCCAGGATCAAAGAAAATACGGAGCAGTGCATATCCACAAATAATGATGGCAGCGATGATCCAATAGCGCTGTTTTTTCAAATGCGAAATGCGAGTCCAAGCGAACAAACAAGCGACGACTGTACCGACTGTAATAAGAAGCCCAAGTAAAATCCCCAAACCACCTGCTTGCCATGCTTCAGATACCGGTGGCATTGAGATGAGAACGCCAGCAAGACCACCAAGCGCGGCAAACCCCATCACACCGACATTGAACAGTCCCGCATATCCCCATTGAATATTTACACCTAACGCCATGATCGCGCTGATTAGACAGAGATTGAGGATCGTTAATGACACAGACAGACTTTGCATTATGGCAACCAGTACCAATAGCCCAGCCATCACGCTAAATAAGATTTGGTTACGGTATTGCTGGTAGAACGCTGGCATCAGATCGTTTTCCCGCTAAATAAACCGGTTGGTTTGATAATTAACACAATCACCAAAATGATAAAGGACACAGCGATCTTGTAGTCAGTGCCCAAAAATTGAACAAGCGATTCGATTTCCATCGATTCAGGACCCAAATATAGAACCACTTTTTTATAGGCAAACGTCAGGATCAACTCACTGAACGCAATCACATAGCCACCGGCAATTGCACCGATAGGATTACCCACGCCGCCAACGATTGCGGATGCAAAGATTGGAAGTAGCAGTTGCATGTACACAAACGGCTTGAACGACTTATCAAGGCCATACAGCGTTCCTGCAATGGTTGCCAGCGCCGCAACTAAGATCCACGTGATCATGACGACACGATCTGGGTTGATGCCTGACAGCAGTGCCAGGTTTTCATTATCTGAATAGGCGCGCATCGATTTGCCGGTACGGGTGTGGTTCAAGAACCAAAACATGGCAGCAACAATCATGACAGCAGTAATGATGGTGACTGCTTGTGTCATCTTGAGAGACAGGCCTTCATCGAGACCGGTCATTTGCTTAAACTCACGTGCCTTCAAAATGAACCGTGTGCCATCAAAGAAAATTTGATCTCCAGGGCCGATAATGAAACGGATCAGACCGCCTAAAAAGAACATCACGCCAATGGAGACAATCAAGAAAATCACAGGATTTGCTTTGCGCTCTCGATGATAGCGATACACAAATCGATCAATGAGTAGCGTGAGCAATACTGTGACCGCAATCCCCACCGGAATCGCCAATAGAGCAGTTGGAAGAGGTTGGATCGAGATACCGAGAGACTGAAGTCCCCAAGTGACTAAGATGGTCACCATTGCTCCAAATGCCATGGTCTCGCCGTGACCGAAATTTGAGAAGCGAAGGACTCCATAGACCAATGTGACGCCTAAGGCCCCAAGTGCTAACTGCGAGCCGTAGGTGAGACCTGGAATGATTAGGAAATTGCCTAGTAGCGTGAGCGCGTTCAAGAAATCAGTCATTTAACCTCCCAAAAACGCCTTGCGAACTTCTGGGTTGGCTAAGAGTGCTTCTCCAGTATCAGTAAATCGGTTGTGCCCTTGGACCAGAACATAGCCTTTATCTGCGATTTCAAGCGCCTGCTTTGCGTTTTGTTCGACCATCAAGATGGCGACATCGAGTCGTGCGATCTCAATGATTCTGTCGAATAACTCATCCATCACAATGGGTGAAACCCCAGCGGTTGGCTCATCAAGCATGAGAACTTTTGGGTGAGTCATTAATGCTCGACCGACCGCAACTTGCTGGCGCTGGCCGCCTGACAATTCGCCCGCGGGCTGCTTTCTCTTCTCTTTCAGAATGGGGAACAAATCATAGACTTGTGCAATTGAATCACTGATTGAATCGGTGCGGATGAACGCGCCCATTTCTAGATTTTCTTCAACAGTCATTGATGTAAAGACGTTATGGGTTTGCGGTACAAACCCCATGCCTTTGACGACACGTTCTTCTGGCTTTAACTGTGTCACGTCTTCGCCATCGAACAGAACGCGACCTTGTCTCAGCGGTAGCATGCCAAACACGGCTTTCATTGCCGTTGATTTGCCAGCGCCATTTGGACCAACGATGACCGCGATCTCGCCTTTTTCGACGCCAATAGAGCAGCTATGCAAAATATCTGCTGCTCCGTATCCGCCTGTCATCTGTTCGCCAAGTAAAAAGC
>CAJXTO010000076.1 GCA_913061245.1 uncultured Oceanospirillales bacterium | reverse complement strand
GAAGGATATCGCTTGCTCGCTGACTCCGTTCTCAAGCTGGATGCTATGAACCCTCAGATTGCTTCGCGCTTAGTCATGCCGCTCTGTCAGTGGAGTCGATTTGAGAAAAGCTTTCAAGATGCAATGAAATCTGAATTACGTCGTATGATCGCAAAGGATCTGTCGAAAGATTTGTATGAAATCGTAAGTAAATCAGTGGATTAAATATGAGAGCAAAAGAGATTCTGTTCGGAAGGTATTCAGTTTGGGCAGCAACTCTTGTACTTGCATTCGTCTCATTGTTCGGGCTCTGGTTTGCCTCGATTTTTATTTGGCCTCTGATTGTGTTCACGGCACTCGCGGTTCTTGGGTTTAGAGATTATTTCAAGAGCACACACCCCGTTCGCGCAAACTACCCGTTAATGGGCCGGTTACGTTACTTGCTTGAAAGTATTCGTCCTGAGCTTCGTCAATATTTTTGGGAGTCGGACACGGATGAGACCCCGTACTCACGAAATCAGCGGGCGATGGTCTATCAGCGCGCGAAAGACAATCAGGCCAAACGGTCGTTTGGTACAGAGAAAGCTGTCTACGAAGAGGAATTCAACTGGCTTAACCATTCGGTCAATCCGATTAAACTCGATGGACATGATTTCCGAGTTGTTGTCGGTGATGCATCGATTGGAAAGACCTATTCAATGTCCTTGTTGAACATTTCTGGAATGTCATTCGGTGCTTTGTCCCCGCCGGCTGTGGAATCGCTGAGTCGTGGTGCCAAGCTCGGGGGGTTCGCGCAAAACACAGGTGAGGGTTCGTTATCGCGTTATCATGAAGCAGGTGGTGGCGATTTAATCTGGCAAATTTCAACAGGGTATTTTGGTTGTCGAACGCCAGAAGGGCGATTTGATCCTGAGCTATTTGAGATCAAAGCGAAATCGGAGCAAGTGAAGATGATCGAGATCAAGCTGAGTCAGGGAGCAAAGCCTGGCCATGGTGGGATCTTGCCTGCGCCGAAAGTGACTGAGGAAATTGCGAGAACGCGCGGTATCCCGGTTGGCCAAACCTGTGAATCACCCGCGAGTCATGCCGAGTTTTCCACCCCCAGGGAATTATTAGCATTTGCAGAGCAACTGAGAACCCTGTCTGGTGGTAAGCCGGTTGGGATTAAACTCTGCATTGGGCACCCCTGGGAATTTGTAGCATTGGTGAAAGCGATGGTCGAAACGGGCCAAATGCTCGATTTTGTGACCGTCGATGGGTCAGAGGGTGGTACGGGTGCTGCGCCAACTGAGTTTTCAGACCACATCGGATCTCCGCTTCGTGATGCGGTCGTTTTTGTCGATAACGCGCTACGGGGTGCCGGTTTAAGAAAGCGGATAAAGATCGGTGCGTCCGCAAAAATTGTCAGCGCCTATGATATCGCGCGTATCTGTGCGCTTGGTGCAGATTGGTGCAACATGGGTCGGCCTTTTATGTTTGCTCTTGGGTGCATACAAGCGAAGGATTGTGGTTCGGGGCTTTGTCCTACCGGGATCACAACCATGGATCCAAAACGCTACCGAGCACTCGATATTCCGACGCGTGCTGAGCGTGTCCATAACTTCCATAAACACACACTTGAGGCAGTTGCCGAACTCCTTGGGGCAGCCGGAATCAGTCATCCAGATGATTTGAATCGTCGTCATATCGTTAGACGACTGTCAGCAAGCCAAATTAAACTCGCAGATCAGATCTATCCGCGCGTTAGCGATGGTGCGTTACTGACGGGCGAGGGGGTTCTCGAGGATCCGCGTTTACGAACGTATTGGTCTCTCGTAACGCCTGATTCTTTCCATTTGGATGACGAGCAAACGGCACTGGTATAGCTAGATTTCGTGGCTCTAACGCATGAGGTTCTGTACACTTCGCACCTGACGGCGAAGGAGATGTCGTGTATTCATTAATCAAACCTGCGCTATTTCGAATTGATCCAGAATCAGCGCATGACCTAACCATCCAGTCACTCAAAACTGTTGGCCAGTGCTTTGGTCCATCGACTCCTCTAGCTGGCCGTCCCTGCGAAATCGCTGGTTTGCAGTTTAAGAATGCTATTGGCTTAGCGGCTGGTCTTGATAAAAACGGGGTGGCGATTTCAGGTTTTTCTCGGCTCGGATTTGGGCATATCGAGGTTGGAACAGTCACGCCTCGTCCTCAACCGGGAAATCCAAAACCGCGTGTCTTTCGTCTTACTGAAGATGCAGGTCTGATTAACCGTTTTGGATTTAATAATCTAGGTATTGACGCACTCGTTCGAGAGCTCGTCGATCATCCATACCAAGGCGTGATAGGCGTCAATATTGGTAAAAACAAAGATACACCGAATGAATCCGCGCACACTGATTACGTGACCTGTATTCAGAAAGCCGCGCCTGTATGCGATTACATCACGATCAATGTTTCAAGCCCTAATACACCAGGTCTTCGTGATCTTGCTGATGCAGGAAAAATTTTGGATGTGGTTGCCCCGGTTTTGGATGCGCGATCTCATTTGAAGAACCGAAAAAATAACTATTTGCCGGTATTCGTAAAACTCGCTCCAGACTTTGAGGATGCAGATTTAGTTCAAGTGCTCGAAGCGCTTAAACGTACCGAGGCTGACGGTGTTATTTTGACCAATACAACGCTCGACCGAACTGGATTAGTGAGTCGCCATCGAGACGAGATGGGTGGATTGTCTGGTACTCCTTTGACTGAGAAATCAGAACATTGCTTAAAGCTCGCAGTTGAGGTGTTAGGCGAAACGCTTCCGTTGATTTCAGTCGGCGGGGTGATGTCTGGTGATGATGCGAAGCGGCGGATAGAAATCGGCGCCAAGCTTGTTCAGATTTACACAGGATTGATCTATCGAGGTCCTGCCTTGGTGAAAGACGCGATTCGGATGACAAGATGTTCGTAGACCGCTTCAACCACGCCCCTTGTGGGGGCGTGGCACATTGCATCATTAAGAAGCGATTTGCGGGTCACAATGAATCCCGGATACGCCGGTTAGGCCATCCCAGGAAGCCGCTCGACCGTCCCGCCAGCCCGAGAGCCATGCGTCACGGCCTTGTCCAGCGAAAGCAGGGCACATCTCCCTTGATTTGCCCCCAACGCCAGCGCGATAGCCGCGATTGTAGAAACGGTCGTTTAAGCTACGTTTTATTGTTTTCATCGAATGTGATCTCCTTGAAGTCGGCGTCTAAAACCGACCCCTTATCCTTGGTTGTCACTCATGGTTGCTTATGAACCACGAGATCGAAAATAACACAGGTGTTTTCGCGATTGGAACTCTTCTCGCGACAGATGATTTGGTCGCAGATGAGGTTGAAAGTTTAGGCCTTGAAGTGAAAGGGCGTCAGCTCGGCTGGGTCACTGCAGAAGGGACGCTTCACGATGCGTATCGGATGCTTTTAACGACCCAAGTCGGTGATCGCGTTGTTTGGTTGCTTGCACGTGGTGAAGCTGTAGCGGCAGATCAATTTCGGGAATTGCTACGTACCATTGATTGGAATGCTCATCTCTACGCGGGAGCGAGTGTTCGAGTTGATGTGACCGGTAAAGTGAGTTGGCTGAAAGACACACGTTTTGCAGGGCAGTTGGTCATGGACGCGATCCGTGACCAAGCCATGGTAGCCAAGCGTCCTCGCCCTGAATATGAAACAGACGAGCCAGCTGTGCGTATCGCGCTTCGTTTTGGACGCGGCCAAGTTGATATCGGCATTAATCTAAACCGTGCACCTTTAAATCAGCGTGGATATCGGACAGAAGGTGGCGAAGCACCGCTGCGAGAAACACTGGCTCAAGTGATGCTCGCACGTCTGAAAATTGAGCAAAATCAGCCGTCGGTGATTATTGATCCCTGCTGTGGTTCAGGAACGATTTTAATTGAGGCCTGTATGCGCCTGAATCAGATTGCGCCGCAACGTCAGAGACCGTCAAGCCAGTTATCACGTTGGACAGGTCTCGAGTCGATTTCTTGGACTGATTTAATTGCAGAAGAGCGAACGAGAGAAGCTCAAAGCCCAGCTCGCTTTATTGGTTTTGATATCAATCCTGACGCGGTTGATCGGGCACGATCGAATATTGAGCGAGCAGGGCTGTCTGAGCAGATCACGGTAGAAGTCGGCGAGATTGCAGAACTGTCTCCAATATCAACTGGAGTTACGGAAGCGGATGTAGTCTGGATTTTGGCAAACCCTCCCTATGGCACAAGACTTGGACGGAATGAAGACTTGGTCAGCTTGTATCGGCTCTTAGGAGATCGCTGTAAAGCGTTTACAAACGGGCATCTTGGTCTGGTGACATCAGAAAAAGAACTCATGCAGTCGCTTGGGTTGCGTTCAGATAAGAAATGGGAAATGCAGGCGGGTGGGCTACGGCTCAACATTGCCAAGTTTGCACTCGGTTTGGCGCCTGAGCATTTTGAGATTCAAGATGATAAAGATCCACCAGAAGAAATCTGGCCGCTCCTGAATCGCCTGTCTAAAAATCTCAAGAATCGATCTAAATTATTGAAAAATAATGAAATAGACTGTTATCGAATCTATGATTCAGACCTGCCTGAGTACAATGTCGTCATCGATCAGTTTGCCGATTACTTACATATTCAAGAATATCGCCCGCCAAAGACGGTTGATCCCAAAAGGGCGAATCATCGGCGACAACTTATTCGTCAGTGGGTACCAAAGCATCTTGGTATTCCTCTAAAACATGCTGTGTATAAAGAGCGTTTCCGGCAGTCTGGTAGTTCCCAATATGAGAAGCGTGCCGAACCACTCTGCATCGACGTGCATGAAAACGGGATGCAGTTTGAGGTCAATCTCACGACCTATACTGATGTCGGGCTCTTTCTCGACCATCGTCCGTTAAGGCGCATATTACTCGAGTCCTGTCGTGGTCAGCGTGTGCTCAATTTGTTTTGCTACACAGGCGCCTTGAGCGTTGCCGCCGCAAAAGGATTGGCTCGATCAGTCACAAGTGTTGATATGTCGAAGACCTATCTGACTTGGGCGCATCGAAATTTTGAGAAAAATGGACTGAACCCGAAGCATTATCAGTTCATCCGGGCGAACGTGTTGGAGTGGCTGACTGTTGAACCACGTGCGGAGTTCGATTTGATCCTGCTCGATCCTCCAACGTTTTCAAATACCAAGAGCACTGAGCAGACGCTCGACATACAGCGCGATCATCGTGAGTTAATTGATGCATGTAGGGCCTGGCTTACACCGGGTGGGGTTATTTATTTCTCAAATAACTTCAAAGGATTCTCGCTCGATGAATCGCTTCGAGACTCTTATGTGGTCGAGGATATGACGCGTCAAAGCATCGATGCTGATTTTGATCGCAAGCCGCCGCATGTCCTCTTTAAGATCTCTGTAAAGCCATAAGCCTGACCAATCCGAAATACAGCGTCCAGCATGCAGTGAGTATGAAGATGGTTGGTAATTCGCCAAATGGGAATGCGAGATCACCCAGTCGAGCACCGCCAATATAAGTAAGCGCTGCCCCGAGCGCGCTTGCGATCAGTATCCAAAGCTGCCCAGACCAACACCACCGCAAACCATGTAATAGCGTCGTTGGGAAAATGAGCCATAAACCGAGAAGCCATAGGGGAATCGGCCAAGCGCTATGACTGAACTGATATACATGGAGCGCGGTAAGGAGCGAATCCATGCAAATTCCGAGAAGAATAAAGATCGGTAGTAGACGCCGCTCTCCAGACCGACAGAAACTCACGGCATGGAAGAGAAGCCAACCGAGGGCGAAGACGAAAAACGCATCACCCCCGAGAACGAGTAAAAACCAGAGGCCTTGAAATACGCCGAGATTACGGACCGTTGCCCACATTAGGCAAGGCGCAACGGAACCACAGGTGTTTCTTGGCGAGCCTTCGGCTTCGCGAGGATCAATTGCGCAAGGCCGAGTTGTCGTTCATGAAAACCGCCCTCGCAATACGCGAGATAAAATTCCCACATCCGGCAAAACCGCTCATCGTAACCAAGTCCCAAAATCCGTTCTTTCTCAGCGATAAACCGCTTGCGCCATTCAGCAAGTGTTCTTGCATAGTGGCTCGCAAAATCTTCAAGATGGAGAAGTCTTAAGTCAGAAGCGCGACCGACCGACTGCATGATGCTACCGATCGAGGGGATGAATCCACCAGGGAAGATATAGCGCTTGATAAAATCGACGCTCTTAACTGCTAGCTGATAGCGTTGTTCCACTATCGTTATCGCCTGAATAAGGGCTAGGCCATTGGGTTTGAGGCGGTCGGACAACGTGTTGATGTAGGTGTCGAGGTAGTGATGCCCCACAGCCTCAATCATTTCGATGGATACCAGTTTGTCGTACTGACCAGTGAGATCACGGTAATCTTTCTTCAAAACTGTAATTTGGCCGTTTAAACCACGCTCATTGATGAGCTGGACGGCATGATCATATTGCTCTTCAGAAATGGTGGTGGTTGTGACTTTGCAACCGTAGTTTTCTGCTGCGTGAATCGCGAATCCGCCCCAACCAGTTCCGATCTCTAAGACGTGGTCTGTCGGGCAGAGATGGAGCTTTCGACAAATGTGATCCAGTTTCTCGATTGATGCGTTGTGTAGGTCAGTTGATTCGTTAGAAAACAGTGCTGAGGAGTACATCAATGTTGGGTCGAGGAAGGTTTCGAACAACTGATTGCCGAGATCGTAGTGCGCTTCGATGTTCTTTTTTGAACCCTTGACCGTATTTTTGTTGAGCCAATGCGCGGTTGCAAGAACCGCTCGGAATAAACGCGTTAAGCCGCTTTCCATCTGATCTGTGAGGTGGTTGTTCGCCACAAAGAACCGCGTGACTTGATCGAGTGAGCTTGTGACCCAGTATCCGGCCATATAGGCCTCACCGCTTCCCACGGAGCCTCGGAAGGCAACATCGGCCCATACTTGTGGGTTAAGAATCGTGATGTGTGCCTCAGGGCCTGGTTCAGACCCTTCAAATGAAAAAGTGTCCTCGCCATCAGCAATAGTTAGACGTCCGTAACGCGCCTTTGAAAACGCTCTCAATAATCCTCTGCGAGCGAGCTTTTGAGCGATTGTCAGATCCTTTGACTCTCGGACGATTAAAGACTTTA
>CAJXTO010000075.1 GCA_913061245.1 uncultured Oceanospirillales bacterium | reverse complement strand
TCAAATACAAAAGTCATTATCCTTTGGCTCCTTCCAATACTTCCGCTCTCAACTTGTCGTCAGCTAGCGGGAACCCGGCGTTTTTCCTTGAGTCAAAATAACTCTCAGCGACTTGGCGAGCTAAGTTTCTTACTTTCAAAATATATCGCTGTCTTTCTGTGACACTAATCGCATGTCGCGCATCCAGTAGATTGAATGTATGACTGGCCTTAAGAACTTGTTCGTAGGCAGGCAATGGGAGCGCAGATTCCAACAATCTCTGACAAGCAGATTCTGCCTCATCAAATGCGCTAAATAGCCACTCGGTATTCGCATGTTCGAAGTTGTAGGCACTCATTTCCTGCTCGTTTTGAAGAAATACGTCTCCATACGTGACGGTACCTTCTGCTGTTTTTGTCCAAACCAAGTCAAACATCGACTCGACGTTTTGAAGATACATGGCGATGCGTTCAAGACCATAGGTCAGCTCACCTGTGACCGGATAACACTCAAGGCCGCCGACTTGTTGGAAATAGGTAAATTGAGTGACTTCCATCCCGTTCAGCCACACTTCCCAGCCAAGACCCCAGGCTCCGAGTGTTGGTGATTCCCAGTTATCTTCCACGAGCCTCAAATCATGAACTTCTGGATCGATACCGAGATACTTTAAAGATCCAAAATACAGCTCAACCAGATTTTTTGGATTTGGCTTCATGACAACCTGAAATTGATAGTAATGTTGTCCCCGATTTGGGTTTTCGCCATAACGCCCGTCTGTCGGCCGTCTCGAGGGCTGAACATATGCAGCATTCCAGCGTTCTGGACCGATCGCCCTGAGGAAAGTTGCTGGATGGAAGGTTCCAGCGCCCACTTCCATGTCATAGGGTTGTAAAATAACGCAACCTTGGTCGGCCCAATATTGCTGTAGGGCAAGGATGAGTCCTTGGAAAGTTGAAATATCTGGTGCGCCAGTTGTCGGCATAGTTGTTCCGTCAGCTAGAATAAAGGGGCACAGTATAGCTAACAGGTTAGGAATTTGTGCAGTTGATTCAGCGGTTTGTTTGGTTTCTTGGCCAAATGCCAAAATTTTTGAAATATCTTGCAGCCAAGGTCATGGGTCTTTACATGATCTACATTCCAAATCAGTCGAATCAAGTAACTCGTAAAAATATTGATTTAGCGTACCCAGATTTTACGGATGACCAACGATCCACTCTCACTCAAAATTCTCTAAAAGAGCTTTGTAGTAAGTTTTTTGAACTGATTACAACCTGGGTCAAGCCTGTGGCTTACTCGCAGCGTCAGGTATGTCGAATTTCAGGATTTGACGAGTTCCAGTCTAAATCTGTTAACAAACCAACACTCGTACTCCTCCCCCATATTGGAAATTGGGAGTTATTCGGTGTTTGGTTAAGTCAGCACCGTTCGTATACAGCAATGTTTCGTCCGCTCAGAGTCCCAGAGATATCTGACATGGTCCGAGAAGCCAGAGAGCGCGGTGGAAATTACCTTGTTCCCGCAACTACTGCTGGTGTGAAGCAAATGTTGAAGCGATTGAGATCCCAAGAAATGGCTATTGTCCTTCCTGATCAAGCACCTAAAGAAGGCGATGGACAATATGTGCCATTCTTTGGTCATGAGGTTCTAACGCCAGTGCTGCCTTATCGACTCGCCGTTGCCACGGGCGCTGCTGTGTTCATCGGCGCTGCACTGAAACAAGAAGATGGGTATGAGGTCGTTTTAAAACAACTACCATCACCAGCAGATCATGAGCAAAATGCCTGGCTCAAGTTGATGAATCTCGAGATTGAGGTTTTGGTTCGCGACAATCCAGCGCAATATCAGTGGGAATATCGCCGCTTTCGTAACGCACCCGATGGCACATTACGTTATCCCTGATCTAGCGTTCCCAGAATGATGGAGATAACACAACTAAAAGGGTGAACAATTCAAGCCGCCCCAATAGCATCGCAAAGCTTAAAACGTATTTTGTCCCATCAGAGAGCGAGGCGTAGTTCAAAGCAGCGTCCCCGAGCCCTGGACCTAGGTTATTTAGGCAGGCCCCTACCGCGGAATATGCTGTGATCGGATCTTCCCCAAGTGCCATGCAAATAAGCATGAGGACAGCAAATATTAGAACGTAGGCCGCTAGAAATCCCCAAACTGCATCAATTACGCGAGAGCCGACGGGTTTTTTACCAATTTTGATGGGAATGACCGCGTTTGGATGAATGAGCCGTTTGATTTCTCGGGACCCTTGCTTGTACAACAACAACATCCGGATAATTTTGATTCCGCCGCCAGTTGACCCGGCGCATGCGCCAATAAACGCGCTCATTAATAGTAAAAATGGGATGAATGTCGGCCAAGTTCCAAAGTCTGCTGTCGAAAACCCTGTTGTAGTTGCGATAGAAACCGCTTCGAACACCCCTTTACGAAAAGCCTCATTGACTCCGTAAGTGTTGCTATCGATAAGTACTAGAGAGACAAGGGTCGATAAACCAAACAAAAATAAAAGATACGTTTTCCATTCTGGGTCATGCAGATAGTGTCGAAATGAGTTGTTGTGCCATGCAATGAAATGTAACGAAAAATTCATGCCTGAAATGACCATGAATACGATGGCAACAGTCTCGATTGTCACGCTATCAAAATAGCCAATGGATGCATCATATGGAGAGAAGCCGCCAATTGCGATTGTTGAGAACGCATGGCATACCGCATCAAATAACTCCATGCCAGAAATCCAATACGCAATGGTGCATGCAACAGTTAGAGATAGATAAATAAGCCAAAGTGCTTTGGCCGTTTCGGCGATTCGAGGAGACAGCTTCGCATCTTTAACAGGCCCTGGGGTTTCAGCGCGGTACAGCTGCATTCCCCCAATGCCAAGCATTGGAAGAATAGCAACTGCTAGAACGACAATCCCCATACCGCCAAGCCACTGAAGTTGCTGCCGGTAAAAGAGGATTGATTTTGGCAAGTCATCCAGTCCGACAATGACTGTTGCGCCTGTGGTAGTTAACCCGCTGATTGATTCGAATACAGCATCGGTTACGCTGAGGTTTAACTGGTCTGATAGCGCAAGCGGAACACTTCCTGCGCTGCCGAGTACTAACCAAAATAGAACGGTAATGACGAATCCATCTCGAATTCGTAAATCCTTTTTTTGACGTCGTGCAGGCAACCAACTCAGTAGGCCGGCGCCAAAAACCAACAACGCTGCAGCACCAAACAATGGTATTTGGCCGTCCTCAAAAATTAGGCTGATTCCGATGGGCGGAAGCATCGTTAGGCTGAAAAGCATCAGCAATAAGCCAAGGATTCGAAGAGTTGGGCCGAAATGCATCATTATAGAAATGTCGGAGCAACTGAGAACAGGCGTTCAATATCGGTAATTTTGCGCTTGTCCGTTAGGAACATGATGACATGATCCTGGTGTTCGATTTTGATGTGGTCATGTGCGATTAATACCTCATCCTCTCGAACGATTGCGCCGATTGTTGCTCCTGATGGAAGATCGATTTCGCTGATGGGTTTTCCGACAACGCGACTTGATCGCTCATCACCGTGTGCAATAGCTTCAATCGCCTCAGCTGCACCGCGCCGCAGAGAATGTGCTGCCTGGATTGAACCGCGGCGGACTAGCTGCAATAGTGAGCCGATTGTGGCTTGTTCGGGGCTTACGGCAATATCGACCAAGCCACCTTGAACAAGGTCTACATAGGCGGCGTTATTAATCAAGGTCATGACTTTACGGGCACCGAGCTTTTTGGCCAACATCGAAGACATAATGTTGGCCTCGTCACTATTGGTGACCGCGCAGAACACATCAACATCATCAATCCGCTCTTCAAGCAATAGGTCTTGATCGGACGCATCGCCTTGCAAAACAACGGTTTTATTCAGCATTTCTGATAGTTCTTTGCAGCGAACCTGTCCACGTTCGATCAATTTAACGCGATATTGATTTTCGATGGATGTCGCAAGTCGGGCGCCAATATTTCCGCCGCCAGCGATCAGGATTCTACGGTAAGGCTTCTCGAGTTTCTGGAGCTCAGAAACAACTGCGCGGATATCTTTTCTGGCTGCAAGAAAAAACACCTCATCATCCGCTTCAATGACAGTATCTCCTCGGGGGATAATGGGCCTATCTTTCCGAAAAATTGCCGCAACTCGGGTATCAACTTTTGGCAGATCTTTACGTAAGTCTTTTAGCTCACGACCAACTAGAGCACCGTCAGAGTATGCTTTGACGGCAACAAGCTGAACTAACCCTCCCGCAAAATCCATGACCTGAAGGGCTCCGGGCTGCTGGATCAGCCTAAAAATTGCTTCCGTAACAAGCTGCTCTGGACGAATGATTTGGTCGATATTGAAAGCTGTTTTACCACCGAATAGTGGGTTTGATTTGCCATCATCTGCGCCGTCATATGCTGGTGATCTGACGCGCGCGATCTTGGTTGGTGTTCTAAATAATGCATGGCTAATCTGACAGGCAACCATATTAATTTCGTCAGAGTTCGTCACGGCAATTAGCATGTCGGCATCAACACCGCCGGCTTGTCTTAAAATATCAGGGTAGGAAGCGTTTCCGTGGATCGTTCGTATGTCGAGACGGTCTTGTAGTGCTCTTAATCGAAAGCGATCTGTGTCCACCACTGTGATGTCATTCGCTTCAGAAGCTAGGTTCTCCGCAAGCGTTGCGCCAACCTGTCCTGCGCCTAGGATAATGATTTTCAAGCCGATACCCCGTCGTTGGTGGGCTCTGATTTAACCAGAAGTGCGTAAAAGAAACCATCTCCACCGGTGTGGATTGGAAAATGTTGGATTCCAAATCCAGTATCGATACCTGGTACGTCTTGTATTTGGATTAATTCTGCATCGGAGTGGCGGTCGAGAAACTTGCGAATTTGTTGCTGATTTTCCTGAGGCAGGATTGAACACGTTGTCACCAAGAATCTTCCGCCAACCTTCAAGGTTTCCCAGGTTGCATCCAAAATCATGGTTTGCATCCCCAGAAGTGATTTTAGGGATGCCTCTGAGCGCATTAGGCGAACATCGGGGTTTCTCCGAATCACGCCGGTAGCAGAGCATGGAAGATCAAGAAGGACCGCGTCGAATGGCGTTTGATCCCACCAACTATCGGTATGTGATGCATCTGCAGCAAGGAGATCAGCACGTAGGCCAAGTCGCACGAGATTCTCCTTGATACGTAATAACCGTTGTTCACTGACATCGAGCGCTGTGATGTGTGTATCTGCCATTTCGAGCAGATGACAGGTTTTGCCCCCAGGGGCTGCACATGCATCGAGAATGCGCTCACCTTTTTGAGGATTTAAGACGATAGAAGCCCATTGGCTCGACTCATCCTGCACACTGACAATGCCCTCGGCAAATCCTTCCAATGTTTGAACAGGCATTGGTTCCAGAAGACGCACGGAGTCAGGTGATGATCCCGGTTCTGACTTCACGCCCTGCGATAGTAGTGATTCGATATAGGCATCGCGGTTCTGTTTTTTCCGATTAACGCGAAGAGTCATCGGCGGATGGACATTATTTTCAACGAGGATCTGTTCCCAATAGTCTGGCCAGCTCGCTTGGATCGTTTCAATCAGCCACGCTGGATGATTCCAAAGTGTCTGCGTGGAATGCCGTTCCATTTTGAGTTCAGATTTTTTTCGAATAAATTGCCGTAACACCGCATTGATCAGACCTCGAGCCCAAGGGCGCCCTTCAGTTAGCGTGACATCGACATATTCAGAGACCACAGCGTGTTCCTTGCTTCCCATCCACCCGAGTTCGTAGACACCGCATCGCACTATCGCGCTTAAGATTTGGTCTCTTGCTTTGAGCGGCTTATCGAGTAAGTGGGATTCGATTTCATCGAGGTGGAACCATTCGCGGCAAATACCGTAACAAATGGATTGGAGTAGCTTTTTGTCAGCTGGGCTTAGATTTTTACTATGTTTACGGAGTAACGCATCAAGATTTGATTGCTGATTTTGTAATGCATCGATGATCTCAGCTGCATGTGCTCTGACAGATTTCTTCACGTTGGCAGCCCTGTTAGCGTGAC
Organism: uncultured Oceanospirillales bacterium; assembly: GCA_913061245.1. Classification (GTDB taxonomy): domain Bacteria; phylum Pseudomonadota; class Gammaproteobacteria; order Pseudomonadales; family Litorivicinaceae; genus HIMB30. The sequence goes on along the minus strand of CAJXTO010000075.1, from coordinate 1,073 downwards.
ACTGTCGTTCCATGGGGCTGTTTGGTGGGAGATCATTTGCTCATGTGTAAGGCGTTTCCCGCCAGGTAGCTGACATTCGAGAATTTCGAGATTACCGTTTCGTGTACTGACGAGGATTTGATGATTGTTTTTCCAAAGCGTACCTGGGGCTTTTTGGTCTTCATCGGCTTCACAGACAGAGAAAACTTTCATACGCGTTGAGCCGGCAAATGTATATGCGCCAGGAACAGGGTTAAATGCATGGATTTGTCGCATCACAATGTCACGGTCTTGGTTCCAGTCAATGCTGGCATTTTCTGTTGAAATTTTATGCGCGTAAGTGATTCCTTCATCGGGCTGATTCACCGGCGTAGCTGTGCCATTGTTCAGTTTTTTTAATGTTTCAACGAGCAAAGGACCGCCGAGTGCTGCGAGTTGATCGTGAAGTCGCGCTGTTGTGGTTGATTCATCAATTTGGACGGTTGCTGTCGCTAACATCGCTCCGGTATCAAGGCCTTCATCCATTAACATGATGGTTACCCCAGTTTCTGTGTCTCCTGCTTCGATTGCCCTCTGCAGGGGGGCTGCCCCGCGCCAACGTGGAAGCAAGGATGCATGGACATTCAGGCATCCAAGGCGCGGACTTTCAAGTACGTCTGCTCTAAGAATTTGTCCATAAGCAACGACGACCAAGGCATCAAACTGTTGCGCACGAATCCATTCGACTTCACTTAAGTCTTTTAATGTTTGGGGTTGTCTTACTTCGAGACCGTGGTCAATCGCACATCGTTTGACGGCACTTTCTGACAGCTTTTGTCCTCGACCACTCGGGCGGTCTGGCTGGGTTAAGACATACTCTACAGAAATCTCAGGATCTTCGATGAGCGCCTCGAGTGTTGGGACAGCAAAGTCTGGAGTGCCGGCAAACAGGACTCGCAACATTAAGAGGTTGCCTCGACTCGTTTCTGCTTCGTCAGTTTCGATTTAATTCGGGACCTTTTGAGATTCGATAAATGATCAACAAATAGCTTCCCATTGAGGTGATCGCATTCGTGTTGAATACACACCGCGAACAGTCCAGTCGCTTCCATTTC
>CAJXTO010000074.1 GCA_913061245.1 uncultured Oceanospirillales bacterium | reverse complement strand
ATCTTCGGTGCTCGTAACAAAATTCATATCATTGACCTCGAATTGACTGTTCCTGCTTTGGAAAAAGCGGTCTCTATCGTTCGTGGCATGGCTCAGAGCAAGAACAAAGTTCTGTTCGTCGGTACAAAGCGCGCAGCTGCGAAGATCATCAAAGAACAAGCAGAACGTGCAGGTCAGCCATTCGTTAACCATCGTTGGTTGGGCGGAATGTTGACCAACTGGAAAACGATCCGTCAGTCAATCAAGCGCTTGAGAGAACTCGAAGCGAAGATGGGTGATGGCACACTTGAGAAAATTTCAAAGAAAGAAGCGTTGGACTTGTCGCGCCAACTTGAGAAGCTCGATCGTTCGATCGGTGGTATCAAAGATATGGGCGGTCTTCCAGATGCGATCTTTGTGGTTGATGTGAATCACGAGAAAATCGCGATTCAAGAAGCGAACAAGCTTGGTATTCCTGTAATCGGTATTGTTGACACAAACTCTGATCCAGATGGCGTTGATATCGTGATCCCAGGTAACGATGACGCAATCCGTGCAATTGAGTTGTATTCGTCTGCGATCGCTGATGCATGCATTGAAGGTGCGGCGGAAAGCCTCGGTAAGAGTGATTACGTCGAAGTTGCAGGTGATGCTGCTGAAGAAGCTCCGGCTGTCGAAGTGACTGAGAAGAAAGCGCCAGCGAAGAAGGCTGCTCCTAAGAAGGCTGCACCAAAGAAAGCTGCTGCTGAGGAAGCGCCAGTTGCAGAAGCTCCAGTAGAAGAAGCACCAGCTGCAGAGGCTGTTGCTGAAGAAGCACCTGCAAAGAAAGCACCAGCGAAGAAGGCTGCTCCTAAGAAGGCCGCGCCGAAAAAAGCTGCTGCTGAAGAAGCTCCAGCTGCCGATGCAGCTGAAGATGAAGCAAAAGACGCATAATTTTTGATTTAAAGAGGACTCAGCATGGCTGCTATTTCAGCTTCAATGGTTAAGGAACTGCGCGAACGTACAGGCCTTGGCATGATGGAATGTAAAAAGGCACTGGTCGAAGCCGACGGTGATCTTGAACTGGCAATTGAAAACCTGCGTAAGTCGTCTGGTATGAAGGCTGCGAAGAAAGCGGGTCGTGTTGCTGCTGACGGCGTTGTCCGAGTGGCAGTCAACGGTGGCCAAGGAACAATTCTCGAGGTGAACTCTGAGACTGATTTCGTTGCGCGTGACGACAACTTTTCTGCTTTTGCTGACAAAGTGAGTACGAAGGCTGCATCTACTGACTCAACAGACGTTGCGTCTTTGATGGAAGGTGAGCTGGAAGATGCGCGGTCTGCATTGGTACAGAAGATTGGTGAGAACATCACTGTGCGTCGGATTGCCAAGATGAACGCATCGGTTGTAGGTGCATATGTGCACTCAAATGAAAAGATTGGTGTATTGATTGGTCTTGACGGGGGTTCGGAAGAGCTTGCGAAGGACATCGCAATGCACGTCGCTGCTGTGAATCCACAAGTGGTTAATCCAGATGATGTCGATCCAGCCGTAATCGACAAGGAAAAAGAGATTTTTGCTGCACAGGCAGCGGATTCAGGTAAGCCTGCCGAGATTATCGAGAAGATGATCGGCGGTCGTATCCGTAAATTCCTTGCAGAGATCAGTCTGGTCGAGCAACCTTTCGTAAAAGATCCAGACCAGACAGTTGGTCAGCTTGCAAAAGCAGCTGGCGCAACAGTAACTGGTATGGTTCGCTTTGAAGTGGGCGAAGGCATCGAAAAAGAAGAAGTCGATTTTGCTGAAGAAGTTATGGCTCAAGCCCGAGGCAGTAACTAATTCAGAATCGTAAAAAGGCCGCTCACGCGGCCTTTTTTTTGGAGGAAATATGGCCAAAGGTGAACGTTCAGTGCGTTATAAAAGAATTTTGTTAAAACTTTCAGGTGAAGCGCTTGCTGGAGACGACGGATTCGGAATCAGCCCGCAGGTGCTGGATCGAATGGCGCTCGAAATTGGTCAACTGGTCGGAATCGGTGTTCAGGTCGGTTTGGTGATCGGTGGCGGTAACTTGTTCCGAGGTGCTGCCTTACATAAAGCGGGTCTCGATCGCGTGACCGGTGACCACATGGGGATGCTCGCGACCCTGATGAATGCACTTGCGATGCGTGATGCGCTCGAGCGGTCATCGATTGCAAGTCATGTCATGAGTGCGATTCCGATGAGTGGCATGGTTGAGCACTACGATCGCCGTCGTGCAATGCGTTATCTCGATCAAAATGATGTTGTGATTTTTGCAGCCGGTACTGGTAATCCATTCTTCACTACAGACTCAGCGGCCTGTCTTCGCGCAATTGAGGTGGACTGCGACGTGGTACTGAAGGCGACTAAAGTGGACGGCGTGTACGATTCTGACCCCGTGAAGAATCCAAATGCGGTAAAATATGATGTTTTAGATTATGAGACGGTGCTGGCGAAGCAGTTGGGTGTCATGGACTTAACAGCGATCTGTTTGGTTCGTGATCATAAAATGCCAGTGCGAGTTTTTGATATGAATAAACAAGGTGCGCTTGTGTCAATTATTCGTGGTGAAAACGAAGGCACCTTGATTGATGAAGGAACTGATGCGTGATTAACGACATTAAAGCAGATGCTAAATCCCGGATGGAAAAGTCACTTGAGGCCCTAGGGCATGCTTTTGCCAAGATTCGAACAGGTCGAGCGCATCCATCAATTTTGGATGCGGTCCGTGTGGATTATTACGGTTCAGAAGTCCCTATCAGTCAGGTCGCAAATATCACTGTCGAAGATGCCAGAACTTTGGCCGTTACACCTTGGGAAAAGCCAATGGTGGGCGAAGTCGAGAAGGCAATCATGAAGTCTGATCTTGGTTTGAACCCGGCGTCTGCGGGTGATGTGATCCGCGTTCCAATGCCTCCATTGACCGAAGAAACACGGAAGGGGTACACCAAGCAAGCGCGCGCTGAAGCGGAGCAAGCGAAAGTTGCTGTGCGTAACATCCGTCGTGATGCATTGGCTGATGTGAAAGATCTTCTAAAAGAAAAGGAAATCACTGAAGACGACGATCGTCGAGCAGGTGACGATATCCAAAAACTGACTGATGACATGGTCAAGCGCATCGATCAGTTGCTGCAGGAAAAAGAAGCTGACTTGATGGAAGTCTGAGGCTCATGACGGAGCCTCGTATTCCAGGTCATATTGCTATCATCATGGATGGCAATAATCGCTGGGCAAAACTTCACGGTAAACGAAAGCTTGCAGGACACGCTGCGGGTGCAGATGCGTTACGACGGGTGATTCGAAAATGTATCGAACGTGGAGTTCACACGCTTTCGGTGTTTGCATTTTCCAGTGAGAATTGGAATCGACCCAAATTGGAAGTGGATGGGTTGATGCGATTGTTTGAAAAATCGCTGAATGATGAAGTTCCAGAACTTGTGGAAAATAAGATCGCAATCGAAGTGATTGGTGACCGATCAAGGTTTTCGAATTCTTTGATTGAGGCGATGGTACGCGCGGAAGAGGCAACAGCAGCGGGTACGCGGCTAAAGCTGAATATTCTTGCGAACTACGGTGGACGCTGGGATATTGCAGACACCGCGAAACGCCTAGCAACTCAAGTGCAAGAAGGAACGCTTGAATTGCAGGCAATTGACGAACAACTGTTTGAAAATAATCAGAATTTATCAGGGCAGTCGAGCGTGGATCTTTTGATTCGAACCGGTGGTGAGCATCGGATTTCTAATTTTTTACTATGGCAATCAGCCTATGCCGAACTTGTTTTCAGTGATGTGTTGTGGCCCGATTTTGATGGCGAGGCACTGGATGCTTGCCTTCTTGAGTATGCCGGTCGTGAGCGTCGATTTGGCAAGACCTCAGAGCAGGTAAAGGGCTAGTTATGCTGAAAGCGCGGGTGTTGACTGCGTTGGTCATGTTGCCAATCGCTCTGTTGATTTTGTTTGTTCTTCCTGAAGATGCGTTTGCTATGAGCGTGGGGCTCATAGTGCTCGTTGGCGCATGGGAATGGATCCGGTTATCTGGGCTTGTCAGTCGACTGCTTACCTGGGCGTTGTTGGCTGTTTTTGCTGGTGTATTGATTTGGTCGTATTTACTGCCGACCGTCTACGTTCCGATGCTCTTGGGAATTGGCTGTATCTTCTGGATTGGCGCAGCTGCCATGGTGATGATGTATCCGAGAAGTAAAGAGCAAGTTGGCGGGAAGCGAATGAAGCTCGGCTTCGGCCTCTTGGTTCTTATTCCGGCATACGTTGCCTTATTGTATTTGCGTCGTCACGATGCGCATCTTCTGCTTATAGCGCTTCTCGTCACGATCATTTGGGCAGCAGATGTCGGTGCGTACTTTGTGGGTCGTCAGTTCGGTACGACAAAGCTTGCGCCCAATGTGAGTCCTGGTAAGAGTTGGGCGGGACTCGTCGGCGGAATGATCGTGGCTCTAGCGGTCGGTATGCTTGGCGCGTCGATTGGTGAGCCTTCTGATCATTTATTTTCTCCCATCGCTTGGTCAGTGCTGATTGGGATTGTCGCAATGACCGTTTTGTTCTCTGTTCTTGGTGATCTTTTTGAAAGTCTGATTAAACGTGAGCAGGGCGTGAAAGATTCAAGCTCGTTGTTACCAGGTCATGGTGGCGTGATGGATCGGATTGATTCATTAACTGCCGCAACACCCGTGTTTGCATTGAGTGTCTATCTCACAGGTTGGCCTCTGTTATGACGATTGGCGTCGCTTTATTTGGAGCGACAGGCTCCATTGGTGAATCAACACTATCCGTGATTGAGGCGCACCCAGAGCGATTCCATCTCGAAGTTGTCAGCGCACACAGTTCGGTCGACAAACTGGTGCGGATTATTGAACGCTTTCAGCCGAAGCACGTGATTTTGACCGATCAATCAAAAGCCAATGCATTAATGGAACAGCTGCCAAAAAGCTTCAATGGTTCGCTTGCATTTGGGGAACACTCGCTCGCTGAGGCTGCGTGTGCATCGGAAGTTGATGTTGTCATGGCTGCAATTGTCGGTGGCGCGGGTTTAGTCTCAACGTATGCAGCAGTCAGTGCGGGTAAACGCGTGTGCGTTGCCAACAAAGAAGCACTCGTCATGGGCGGTGAACTGATGATGTCAGAGGCTCAAGCAAAAGGTGCGATGCTTTTACCGATCGATTCTGAGCACAATGCAATGTTCCAGTGCCTACCTGATAGTTATCTCGTCGGTCAGCCGATCTCTGGATTGAAGCAATTAGTATTGACCTGCTCGGGTGGCCCCTTCCGAGAGTGGAGTCTTGATGCGATGGCAGCGGCGACGCCCGATCAAGCAGTTGCTCATCCCAACTGGTCAATGGGCCGAAAAATTTCGGTTGATTCAGCAACCTTGATGAATAAGGGCCTTGAGTTGATTGAGGCAACGCATCTTTTCAATGTTCCAGAAAGCGCGATCGATGTTGTGATTCATCCGGAGTCAACCGTGCATTCACTGGTTGAGTTCGTTGATGGCTCGATGCTCGCGCAGCTCGGAAGTCCAGATATGCGGATCCCTATTGCACATGCGCTTGGGTTTCCAGAGCGATTGGATATCAATGTTGAGCGTTTGAATCTCACTAAATTATCAAAGCTTCACTTTGAAGCAGTGAATCACGAAGCGTTTCCGGCTTTAGCGCTTGCTCGCCAAGCAAGTGCTGAAGGAGGCGATCGTCCAATTATCCTGAATGCAGCGAATGAAGTCGCAGTGGATGCGTTCTTAAATGAACACATTGGTTTTACTGAAATTACTGAACTTGTGTCCGATTGCTTGAATCAGATCGCTAGACAGCCTATATCCTCTATTGATGATGTGCTCTCAATTGATAGGATGAGTCGTCAGATAGCGGATGTTTGGATTACGGAGCGCGCATGATTACGACAATTCTCGCGACCATCGTTGCCTTAGGTGTTTTGGTCACAGTGCATGAATTTGGTCACTACTGGGTGGCAAAACGCTGTGGCGTTCGGGTACTACGCTTCTCAGTGGGGTTTGGACGCGCGCTCTACACTTGGAAAGACCAATCGGGAACCGAGTTTTGTATCGCAGCGATTCCGCTCGGTGGGTACGTCAAAATGCTCGATGGGCGTGAGCAATCAATTTCAGATGAAGAACGTTCAGAAGCCTTTGACCAAAAAACTGTCGGCCAGCGATTTGCAATTGTCGCAGCCGGCCCTGGTATTAATCTTATTTTCGCGGCGTTGGTCTATGCGTTGATCAGCATGATCGGCGTTCAGACTCCGGTCCCTGTGGCTGGTGAATTACCTGCCGAAACGGCGATGAAAACAAAGCTTCCCGCCGAAGTGGTTTCTTTTGATGGTCGTCCGATGGAGTCGTGGGAACGCATTTCAATCGCGATGGTCGATGTCATTGGTGATCAAAAGACAGTCCAGATTGGTCTTCGTCCGTTGGATTCAAGTATTGTGAATACAGTCACCATGCCTGTTCCGGATGACTTGATTACCGATGAGAGCCCCCTTGTCTCGTTTGGCGTACGCCCATGGTCTCCACCGATTGATGCTGAACTGGCTCGCGTGATTCCAGGTGGAGCGGGGGAAGCGGCTGGTCTTTTAGTGGGTGATCGTGTGACCGCGGTGAATGGAGAGCCTGTCGCTGATTGGGCAGAATTCGTGACAGCCATCAAAGTGGCTTACGGTCTCTCGACTGATCTGACAGTTGAGAGAGCGGGTCTGACACAGACAATTACCGTGGTTCCAGAGACCCGCGAGGGGCCAGATGGTCCTTATGGATTCTTGGGTGTTGCACCTGTTGTCAAGCCACTGCCACCTGAATTAATCCGAACGGTACAGGAAAATCCAGTCAAAGCACTCTGGGTCGGTGTTGAGCGGACGATCGAAATGAGTTGGTTGACGGTTGAGTCGATCGGAAAAATGATTACAGGTGCGTTATCGCCCGAGAACTTGAGTGGTCCTTTGACCATTGCTAGAGTGGCCGGAGACTCCGCGAGTTCAGGCTGGTACGCCTATTTGAGTTTTATTGCTTATCTCAGCGTGAGCCTCGGTGTTTTGAATCTACTGCCAATTCCTGTGCTTGATGGCGGGCATCTGGTATTTTTCGCGGTGGAATGGCTGCGAGGTAAACCAGTCCCAGAGCAGGTTCAGATGCAAGGTATCCGGATCGGCATGGCATTGTTGATGGGTCTGATGTTCTTTGCCTTTTATAATGATTTGATGCGGTTGTA
>CAJXTO010000073.1 GCA_913061245.1 uncultured Oceanospirillales bacterium | reverse complement strand
TGGATGGTATGTAGATGCTCGACATCGGCCCAAATTGCAAAGTTGAACTGCATTTCTCACTGAAGCTCGCAGATACCGGCGAACTCGTGGATTCAACATTTGAAAAGAAACCAGCCGAGCTTGTGATTGGTGATGGTAATTTGCCTGCAGCCTTTGAGGCGGTGATTCATGGCATGAAGGCCGGTGAGCGTAAGATCGAGAAGATTGAGCCCAAAGACGGATTTGGTCAGCACAACCCATCCAACGTGCAAAGAATTCCTAAAGATCAATTTGATCCATCAGTTGAACTGTCAGAGGGTCTGGTTGTGAGTTTCCAAGACAAAGCGAAATCTGAATTACCAGGTGTCGTTGCAGCTATCGATGACTCGATGGTTACTGTGGATTTTAATCATCCCCTTGCCGGTCGTGATCTCGAGTTTGAGGTGGAAATCCTCTCTGTCGCTCCAGCGGAGACACACTGATGCAAGTTACGCTCGCCAATCCCCGCGGCTTTTGTGCTGGTGTTGACCGAGCGATTGATATCGTCAATCGAGCTCTTGAAGTGTTCGGGGCGCCTGTGTATGTGCGCCATGAAGTGGTTCACAATAAAACCGTCGTTGATGATCTCAAGGCTCGTGGCGCCATTTTTGTTGATGAGCTCGATGAAGTTCCTGATGACACGATCGTTATTTTTTCCGCGCACGGTGTCTCGCGTGCAGTTCAAGAAGAGGCTTCACGGCGTCAATTGAAGGTCTTTGATGCAACCTGTCCTTTGGTGACCAAAGTCCATATGGAAGTGATCAAATTTTCTAAAGAAGGACGTGAATGCATTTTGATCGGGCACGCTGGCCATCCTGAAGTCGAGGGAACGATGGGCCAGTTTGATACCTCAAATGGCGGCATGATGAAGCTCGTTGAAGATGAAGAGGATGCCCGAACTGTTCAGATCGATGATCCGAAGACAGCATCATTTGTGACTCAAACCACATTATCGATGGATGATACGGCACGTATCATCGATATTTTGCGCGAGCGTTTCCCTGAGATCCAAGGGCCACGGAAAGATGACATTTGTTATGCAACACAAAATCGTCAAGATGCCGTGAAGCGTTTGGCAACAGCGCATGACCTCGTTTTGGTCGTTGGTTCTCCGAATTCTTCGAACTCGAATCGATTACGAGAGCTTGCTGAGCGCTTAGGTTCGCGTTCCTATCTGATTGATGGTCCAGAACAGATTGATCCGACTTGGGTTCAAGAGGCGACTGCCATCGCAGTCACGGCGGGCGCATCCGCTCCTGAGAATGTTGTGCGCGCTGTTTGTGATCGACTCCAAGAGTTAGGTGCGGATTCGATCTCTCAAGAGCGCGGCGTCGATGAATCGGTCCAATTCTCGTTGCCCAAAGAACTGAGACTGCATTCGGTCGACTAGCACCGAAGTCCAAGTTTCCCCTTTTTTCTTTCCGCTCTGCTGTACTGCCCAAACGGAGGTGGTATGCGCGGATTTGCTTTATCTGACAGTTTGATGGCTTTGGCGATCGTGAGCCTGTTGTTCGTTGTGATGTTGAGTCGTGGCCCTGATCTAGAGGCTCGGGAGGCCGAGCGGAGAACAGAAGCTTTCATGTTTGATGCGGCAACTGCAGCCCTGACACTAAGCCAGACGTTGAATCAAACGGGTTCATGGACACTCTATGATCAAGGTGCGGTGGTTGCATTACCAACGGATCAATTTCATTACCTTCATGAACTTCTCACACTGCAGCCTGCGATGCCTTATCGACTCGAGCTGCAAGTGACTCCGATGTCTCCTGATCAATTCTCAAGCGCTGTCCAACTGTATCGAGATGATGATTTATTGCTTGGTGAGGAGGTGACATGGTCAAGCAACGAGGCCTCTTAGCCGAGACAGTGGTGGGGATCGCAGTTGGCCTGGGTATCCTAGTTATCTTAGTGTCGCTTTGGGCGTCAGACAGCTCAAGACGTGCACATGAAATTGAAGGCATGCTTGAGCGATCAGATCTCGATGCCGCCACTTTTTATTTCCCTTTGGTAACTGTCCCAGCGCATGTGATTTCTGTCGTGTCCAAAGATCAACTTCAACAAGCTATCGGTTCGTCCCAAGTGCAGCCGACCTCATCACATGCGCTCAAACTCACGCACCCATTTTCGACAACATATGTATATCTCGGATTTAGCGAAAGACAGCAGAAGTCCGCGCTGTGGGTTTATAAAGATCGCTTCGGAAATACAGCCAACGACGCATTACTTGATGCGTCTGGCGAATTGAATCTGGACATATCTGATGACGTGATGTGTCTTGGTCTCACAAATCCCCAATGGATTTACTGTCACAACCGCTTACCAGGGCAAACGCATGAGCACTAGACAAGGGTCGGCCTTGATTGCCGTTTTAATTGTAATCTCTGTGCTCGGCTTTTTATGGGTTGGTGATTTTGCATTACGGCTGACCGAAGATATTTCACAGGCGCGTGTTCACGGGATGGAACAGAAGCATCTCGCTGCCTCAGAAAAAGAATGGGAGGAATTTGTAAAGGCAACTGCTGAAGCGGATACCAGCGGTGCGTGGCAAACCATTGAATATGTGATTCCTGATGGTGTCTCTGAGCGAGTAGTGAGCCTCTCTATCGCATTTGTGAATGACCAATGGATGGCAAAGGATCGGCAAGTCGTATGGCGTGCGAACGTGGTTTCTCATTAATTGAAACCCTCGTTGTGATGGCGATTGCAGCGATTATGGTGATTGGTGGTTCACAGTTGTTTGGGACCACATCTGAGCGCTCGCGGACACTTTATTATCAGAGTGAACTGATGCATCAAATGGAATCAATGAAGCGCCAATACCGACAGTCTCGCGCATTCCCCAATCAACTCGAAAGCCCGCCTGAGTATCGGCTGACGCTCACGCCATGTGGAGCCGACTGTCGGACCATTAGATTAATACCGACTGCCGTGCACTCATGCCTCTATTGGGAGCTCGGTACCGATGGTTCAATGCACGCAGGTAGGGAGGCCTGTTGGCCTGAGTCAGCAGTTCGCGCGTTCGCTCGTGAGTCGAGTTCGTCCTAAACTTGAGACAGTAATAATCCAATCCATCGTTTCTCCGCATAATCGCAATTGGCCTGGGCTAACTGATCCATCCGAATAGGCCTCAAGCTGGTTTCCAGAAAATGACCGAATTTGCATCGGCATGTGCGTCGTCGGCATTTCGATGACCTGAGTCGTCTTTGTCGTAATCGCTATCGCCATATGCATTCGAATTGCGCTTCGCAGTTGAGCTGCATCCAGTTTAGCTGTTGATACGTCGCGTGGACCAGACCACGTTGAAACAACCTGTGAGGTGAGAATGACGCCGATGGAAAGCGCTGTGAGTAGAGAGATTAATTGCATGGTCAGAGTGTAGTTGGTTCTGACGAAATGGCTTGTGCGTGCGATAATTCTCCAATGGTGCAAACAAAGACTTCCCCGTGTGATGTATTGATTATTGGCGCTGGCGTCATGGGCATGCTGTCTGCTGTGGAATTAGCCGAAGCGGGTCAGCGTGTCGTGATACTCGATAAGGGCCAAGCAGGACTTGAAGCCTCTTGGGCGGGTGGAGGCATTATTTCGCCTCTCTATCCTTGGCGTTATGCGCCTCCAATCACAGCACTGGCGACTTGGTCGCAGAATGCGTTTCCTGATCTGATCGCGAGACTGCGTGATTCGACAGGGATAGATCCAGAACTCCTCTCGAACGGCATGATGGTGACAGCAACCAACGAGCGCGAGAAAGCGCTTGCATGGGGCTCGGGTTTGGCGCGTGCGGTTATTGAGATTACTGATGATGAAGCCCAAGCTCTGGAGCCTCATGTTCAGCTCGATGAGACACCGTTATGGATGCCTGGGGTTTCGAGCGTGCGTAATCCCCGAATGGGACAAGCTCTCAGACAAGTGTGTATGCACCATCCACGAATTCAGCTTCTTGAGCATCATGAAGTACAGGTGTCCGGTGATCTGGAATCACCTGTGGTCTCAAGCCGTGGCCAACAATTTGTGGCGGATCGAGTCGTCCTCACGACGGGAGCCTGGACCGGAGGTCTACTGTCAGGCCTGGATTTGCCTTGTCCAATCAAGCCAATGAAAGGACAGATGCTGCTATTTGCCCCAAGTGGCCTCGTCAGTCGCGTGGTTTTAGCAAATGGTCGCTATGCGATTCCACGAGCGGATGGGCGGATTGTCTTTGGGTCGACACTTGAAGATGTCGGTTTTAAGAGAACGCCAGATAAAGACGCTTTTGAGTCTCTCTATGCATCAGCTCTCGCCATGATTCCTGCGTTAGATCGTGTCGATTTAGAAGCGCAATGGGCGGGTTTCCGCCCGGGCTCGCCCGAGGGGATGCCGTGGATTGGCGCAATTTCAGATGCGTTATGGGTGAATTCGGGGCACTTTAGAAATGGAGTGGTCTTGAGTCCTGCATCCAGCCGACTATTATGCGATCTCATGATGGATCGAACGCCAATCGTTGATCCTTTACCTTACCAACCTCGGAACACACGATGACGCAAACTTCTCGTATTCGGCTGCTCCAAATGGACGCTGTTGTTGGCGACTTTGACGCAAATTTACAGAAATTAGCTGACGCAGCCGAAGCGGCGCGGAACGAAGGTGTTGCTATCATCGTCGCGCCTGAGCTCGCACTCACAGGATATCCGCCTGAAGATCTTTTATTACGTCCAGCGCTAATTGATAAGTTAAATGCCTCTGAGTCCCGTTTGTGTGAAATCAGCCGCGGTATCACGCTCTTAGTCGGAGCGCCGAGCGAACTGGCCCGAGAGTCCGGTGCTTGGGATCTCGGTAACAATAGTGCGCGTCCCGCATCGCTCTGGAACAGTCTGCTTGTATACAAGGATGGTGTCCGGGTGACGGCCTATCACAAGCAATCGCTGCCAAACTATCAGGTATTTGATGAGCGTCGATATTTCGTTGCGGGTTCTTTACCACAGGTTTGTGAAATTGACGGTGTACGGATCGGTCTTCTCGTGTGTGAAGACGTTTGGGTTCCAGACATTGTTGAAGCGACATGCAAACTTGGCGTTGATTTTATCGTGGTCGTGAATGCATCCCCGTTTGCAGAAAACAAAGTGTTCGAGCGACACGAGCATTTAAAGCATCGGGCGCTTAGTAACCACGTACCAATCGCTTATGTGAATTTAGTGGGTGGGCAGGATGAGCTGATCTTTGATGGTGGTTCATTTGCCGTGAGTCGAGAAGGCCAAGTCATTGCCCAAGCCAATTTTTTCTCTGAAGACACGTTGGATATCGTTTGGGATGGGTCAGACCTGACAGGGCAGCGTATCGAAGATGTGCCATCCTCAGATTGGATGTTGTATCAAGCGCTTGTCACTGGTGTGCGTGATTATTTTGCAAAGACTGGCTTTAAAAAGGCGGTCCTTGGATTATCCGGCGGAATCGATTCAGCGCTGACATTAGCAGTGGCCGTCGATGCGCTGGGTTCGGAAAACGTTCATGCGGTCATGATGCCGTATCTTTACACGGCGGATATCAGTGTGACAGATGCCGAGCGGCAGGCTCGGATCTTGGGATGTGAATTTTCGATCGTGCCGATTGAGCCGATGGTTCGTGAATTCATGCAAACATTAAATCCCTTTTTCGAAGGGCACCCTGTCGATACCACCGAAGAAAATTTGCAAAGTCGTTGTCGTGGAGTGCTGCTCATGGCGCTGTCCAATAAGACGGGTGCGCTGGTATTAACGACTGGCAACAAGAGTGAGATGGCAGTCGGCTACGCGACGCTCTACGGCGACATGGCCGGTGGGTATGCGGTTTTAAAAGATGTCTGGAAAACCCGCGTGTATGATCTTGCGAGGTTTGTGAATCGGGATGGAGAAGTGATTCCAGAGCGAGTTATCACTAGGCCACCATCTGCTGAGTTGGCCCCTGGCCAAGAGGACTCTCATAGTCTGCCGCCTTATGATCGTCTTGATACGATGTTGTCCCTTTACATCGAATCGGATCTGTCGCCTCAGGAGATCATTGAGTCGGGCTTTGATCCTTCTGAAGTGAAGCGCATGTGTCGGCTGGTTGATATTAATGAATACAAACGTCGGCAATCTGCCGTTGGACCTCGAGTGACGGTTCGAGGGTTTGGCCGCGATCGGAGATATCCGATCGCAAACCGCTGGTCTTTTTAGAAGAATACTTCGTCGACGACACGAGGTGCGTCGATTGCGGGAGCATCTTCTGCTGGGCGAAGCGTTGCTTGCGGGCGGCGGCTTGTATCTAAGCGACGAGATTGACTGAATGCCGCAAGGCGATCCGCGAGATCGCCTCCGCTACCCATAAACCCAAGTGTGAGAATGCTGGTTAGTGTTTCGCCTTCTTCATACAAAACGCCAGCGGCCAACCGTTGATTACCGCGCTCTCCTGCTACGTATTCAGGGTAGTTTTCAGAGAGGACAAACAAGGCATCTTGTGACTCCTGTGGCAAGCCTAATGCTTCGAATGCCAAGTGCATGACGATGAGTGCATCGATCACTGCAGGTGTTGATGGGTACCCTTCAACGACCTGGCGCGCGCGGTTTGCAGCAGCGAGATAAGCGCCTTTTCTGATGTAGTAGCGAGATACGTTCACTTCGTATTCTGCGAGCTGATTCCGGACGTAAATCAAACGGAGGGTTGCATCTTCTGCAAATTCACTCTCAGGATAACGTTCGAGCAACTGTTTGAAATCATCAATCGCATCTCGTGCGCCACCGATGTCTCGACCTGTCTCATCGCCAGGGAGATAACGCGAGACCATCGAGTCGTTAGAGGCGTACGATGAGAGACCTTTCATGTACTGGGCATAGTCGGCCTCGGGATGATCTGGATTGAGGCGGATAAATCGATCTGCGGTCAATCGGGCAAGCTCATACTTCGATGATTTGAAGTAGGCATAGACAAGATCTAATTGGGTTCCATCTGCGTACTGGCCGAATGGAAAGCGACGGTCGAGTTCTTCTAGTGATGTGATGGCTTCAAGATAACGACTTCCATCCATGTGTCCTTGTGCTTCTTCCCACAGTTGGCGTTCGCTTTTCAGATTGGCATCTGGGTCGAACAGCGAGCATGCGGTAAGTGCAATAGAAATGAGCAGGAAGCTAAGGGTCCGGGTTATCATGGAATTCCTTGTTTCGATGAATCGACAAATGACCGATCGGCAATATACCAAGACGCATATTCAAGCACAGTTTGAAGTTCCTTTGGAGGAATCTGGATCACGGATTGATCAGGT
>CAJXTO010000072.1 GCA_913061245.1 uncultured Oceanospirillales bacterium | reverse complement strand
ACCATATGAACGGACCAGAGATTGGGCTCATTGACTGGCTGATTTATATCGTCCCCGTGCTATTCCTCATGGGCCTAACATTTGCCAATCTGCAATCTGTTGCACTTGAACCGATGGGCGCGATTGCGGGCACAGCATCGACTGTGATTGGGTCACTTATGACGGCGATTAGTCTGGCTGTTGGGATTATGTTTTCTTACTTCATGGCGGAAAGCGCAGCACCACTGATCGCGACCTTTTGCCTGACCGGATTAACCGCCCTACTCTTAATCACTACAAAACCAGCGCCCCAAATAGCAACCTAGTCTTTCTGAGGACCTGTCGGCCCTTGGAGATGATGATCAATCATACACAAGGAGCCACGGCGTAATTCAAACGCCTGCCCAAATCCAACGATATAGCGACCAGACGTAGGGTTGAGTTGGAACAAGCGAAAATCGGTGAGACTCGTCAGCGTATCAACCAAACCACCGTGACGTTCACGCAATGCTGTGACACCCATCTCCCACGTATGTCCGTCTCGAGGACATTCTTCTGCATCCATCTCATATTGAAGTCGCTCTCTGACATACACCTGAGGAGAATCTTGTTCATCACGAATCACGAGCGCTGAGCATTGTTTCGTCCGCACGAGATTTTGCGCATGCCCTGCGAGGTCACTGACCAAAATCCACAACCTCGACCGATCATCATTGAGCGCAAATGGCGTGTAGGACGCTAACGGTGAGCCGTCTTGATGCACCGTTGCGAGAAGTATGCTTTGCATATCACCTAATAGGGCGTTGATTTGAGCTTGATGGTCAGATTGCGTCATCTCTCACCCTTTTTTGTGAATGTCTCTGGTGAGTGTCTCGAGAGCTTCAATCTTAGCGACCAATGCCTCGAGATCTTTTCGTGTCGCAGGTTGGTCGCCCTGCTTGCCCTCTTCTTCAGCCTCAAGCTTTTGCGCAATTTGCATCGAATCGACGATGATGCCGATGAAGAAGTTCAAGACAGCGAAACTTGTGATGATGATGAACGGTAAGAAAAATGACCATGCCCAGGGGAACAGTTCCATTGTTGGACGGACAACTCCCATCGACCAGCTTTCAAGGGTCATGATTTGGAACAAGGTGTAAGCAGACGCGCTGATCGATCCAAACCATTCCTGCATATTCGGATCAGGGTGGGTTCCAAATAGTCGCGTGGCGAGTACTGAAGACACGTAAAAAATCAGACCCAACACACCGACCACTGAAATCATCCCCGGTATCGAATGACCAATAGCCGAGATCACCCGACGCATCTGTGGTACCACTGAAATTAATCGAAGAACTCGTAACACCCGAAGTGCTCGCATTACCGAGAGGTTTCCACTCGCGGGGATCCAGGCAATCCCGACGATGATTAGATCAAACCAATTCCAACCGGATCGAAAAAAAGACAACCGATAGGCATAGAACTTCAACATAAGCTCGACAGTGAAGACCAATAGAATCAGGGTATCGAATGCGTGTAGTTCAGGCCCCATCAATGCCATTACATCACGATCGGTCTCAAGGCCTAGTGTGACTGCATTAATCAAGATCAGAACCGTTATGAATGCTGTGAAATAACCATGCTCAACGAGCGTTTTCACTCGCTGTTGAAGGGTGACAACGGGGGTGGCAAGTTCTGTACTCATCGCGACTCATTTCCTGAATTCGTTGCTCTACACAATGCGTTCAAATTTAAGTTAACCAAGCGGACTGATTCAAAAAGATTCACCAATAAACCCTCACCTCTCCAAGATTCCTCCATTGTGTTTGTCGATACTTTACACATCGCAATCAGGAGAGGACTGAACGATGACTGACGAATTAAGCCGAATTATGTTTGGAATTTGTTTGATCGCCAGCGCCCTGGTCATCAATCTACAGTTGCCCTAAGTGGACACTCCGATGAGCCAATTTTGAAGGCTCTTATCCCCGATCAGTCGGGGATTTTTTTATTCCGATTTTTCCGCCAGCTTTTTCCTTAAAAAGCGCTGGAGGAAATATGCTTTTAACGCAAAAACAACAATAAATGAGCCAACGCCAAGCACGACGATTTCTGATACCGATAAATCCATCACAGAACTCCTTCCTCTCCTAATAACCGCACCAAAACCAGGCAAGATGACTCTATTTAATCACTCAGTCCATGCATTTGCTTTTTCACTGGCTATGCTCAGTTTAAACGTGGTTGTTAAAGGCTGGAGAAAATGAATGCAAAATAATAAAGTGCATGCATATATCGTTAGAAGAGAGCAACAACTCATGGCCATGCTCACAATCCGCCGCATTCCAGATGAAACGCATCGGGCACTGAAGCAGCGCGCACAAGCTAATGGGCGAAGCGTTGAAGAAGAAGTCAGACAAATCCTGCAAAGTGAAATGTTTCCAGTCGACCGTCGTCGTCTTGGAGATGCGCTAACCGAGATTTCTTCGGAATATCAGTTAACGAGCGATGAAGAACGGTTGTTCGAGGATACGCGTGACACGAGCCCTGCTAACCCAATGCGATTTAACTAAATGATCATCTTAGACACGAATGTAATCTCTGAAACCATGAAACGACACCCGGAACCGCGCGTTGTCGAATGGATTAATTCGCAACAAGAGAGCACGCTATTTCTATCTTCAACCACAGTCGCCGAACTATCTCTTGGTGTCGCAACGTTACCAGATAGCCAACGCAAAACCTCACTTCAAGAGATGATCCGGCGTGCCATTCAACTTTTTTCTGGTCGAATTCTACCGTTCGACCACGTGGCGGCTCATCACTATGGTTCACTCATGGCAAATGCCCGTCTACAAGGATATGCACCTTCGATGGCCGATGGTTATATCAGCGCAATTGCAAAAGCTCACAATTGCATCGTGGCAAGCCGAGACACTGATCCCTTTCTGGCAACGCAGACCCAAGTCATCAATCCTTGGGGCGTGTAGCACCAAATACTCACGCGTCGCTAAAATTTCACCACGACTGCGTCTGCAACTGCTTTTGCTTTATCTAATGCTTCGTCAATAGTTGCACCCCGTGCTAGGCCAACACCCATGCGGCGTTTTCCCTTAATAACTGGCTTCCCAAACAAACGCATTTGAGTATCTGGTTGGGCAAGTGCCTGATCAAGGTTCGAGAACTCGGTTTGCTCTGAATCACCTCTTGGAAGAATCACTGCCGAAGCACTCGGTCCATGTTGGACGATATTTGGGATCGGCAAATCAAGAATCGCACGGACATGCAATGCGAACTCTGACAAATCCTGTGAGATGAGAGTTACGAGGCCCGTGTCATGTGGGCGCGGAGACACCTCATTGAAGAAAACGTCCTCCCCCTTAATGAACAGCTCGACGCCAAAAATTCCGCGACCGTGATCACCACATAAAGCACCGGTCACCTGTTCAGCAATGTGCTGTGCTGCCTTTAATGTCGTCTCTGACATTGGATGCGGTTGCCAACTCTGCTGATAATCTCCAGATTCTTGGACGTGCCCGATTGGGTCACAAAATGACACCCCATCTTTATGCCGAATTGTCAGAAGCGTGATCTCATAATCAAAATCAATCAGTGATTCCACGATGACTTCACTGACATCTTTGGTACGTCCACCGCTTTGCGCGTACTCCCACGCAGGTTCGACCTCACTCAGATCTCGGACGATGCTTTGCCCTTTTCCTGAACTACTCATAATTGGCTTGACGACAAACGGAACGCCGACAGCGTCAACCGCATCGAGGTATGACTGATGTGTGTCAGCAAACCAATAATTCGAGGTTTTCAATCCAAGCTCTTTGGCTGCAAGTTCACGAATACCCTTCCGGTTCATCGTTAACTTGGTCGCGCGAGCAGTTGGAATGACACGAAATCCCTCATTCTCAAGCTCTACCAAAGTGTCTGTGGCGATCGCTTCAACCTCAGGAATGATGAGATGCGGATTCTCAGTCTCAATCACCGACCGCAAGGCGACGGGATCGAGCATATTCAGTACGTGACTCCGATCAGCAACCTGCATTGCTGGCGCATTGGCATAGGAGTCAAGTGCAATCACCTCAACACCCAAGCGCTGAAGCTCGATTACAACCTCTTTACCCAGTTCACCCGATCCACATAACAACGCGCGTTTCGCTGTGCTGGTAAAGGGGGTGCCAATAGTGCTCATTGAAATCTCCTACCGATAAAAAATGAAACAAAAGCGATCAAAGCCTCGAGGCAAAGAGCAAGCCTCAAATGGTCTTAGCGCACGACCCGAACTTCAATGTATTGAATCCGCCGTTCAGATGGCTCGTTGAGAATTTTAGGCTATTCATGTCAAACGAGAGATGGTTCTTAATTCCAGTATCACTTGGCTCAGATGCCCAGAGGACACCGTCAACTTGCTCGTTAATTTGATAGAGAAACTGAAAACTTTGGCCCTCACGGCTGTATTCATAGGCAATTGTATTGGCCGCTAAATCAACGACGATTGACGGGCTGTGTCCTTCTCTCTCGTACACCGAAAGATCATTGGAGCGACCATAGACTGCTTTTGCCGAACAGCTCAACACCAACCCCTGTGCTGAGGCAAGGCCTGCAATCGACGTACAGAGGAGGAAGATGATGCTGTTTCTTATAGTCATGGTGCGCCTCACAATTAGTGCATCTGTAAATAATAGGAAACAATAACGAAATAGAAAGGGCGACAACTCAAAAGATTGTTTTAAACCATTCAAACACCCTGTCTATGTCCGAACGCGACGCATCGACACCAATAGCTCGATTGCGCATCAAGCTATCGTCATAGAGGCCGATAAACTAGTTAGATGATCGATACGTCTTGCGAACAAGACGGTTACAACAGCAAGCATTCCAAAGAGCATATGAAGAAAATTATATTGGGCATCCTCGGAGTTTTGGTTTTAGCTGGAGGTGCTGGAGGTGCATATTTTTACCTCAATTCAGATACACCTGACCTGACGAAAACGATTGGCTCGGCATACTGGGGTCCGATGTGTGAATTGTCACCAACTGGATTCGTGATCTGCACTAATGAATCCGGTCTTCGCTTTGATTCATGCTCTACAAATCAAGCCACTTATCGCCTCAAAGTCTCAGTCAGAGAACCCCGATATCAACCAGTCAGTTTAGAAATCTGGACTGAAAACCCGCGTCGATATACGAAGCTAACGTCTGGAGAGATCTACGGTGAAGGAACCGGCGCTTGTTACTATGAAAGCTATCAATTCAAAGAGCGTGACATCCTGATTAATAAAGGCTCCGGCTGTGGACCTCACTTGGATCCAAGCGATGAACTGAACCTTATGTTTTATGTCTCAGATGAAACAGAGTCATCGGCTGCATGCAAAATAAGCGACGCTAAACCGCCTGAACCTGAAAAATAGTCTGCTTAACAGTTGGGAATCCAATTGATACAAAGACGTAAACCCATCTGATTATGGGTAGGAAGAATAAAATGGCGGAGAGGCAGGGATTCGAACCCTGGATAGGCTATTAACCTATGCCGGTTTTCAAGACCGGTGCATTCAACCGCTCTGCCACCTCTCCGCAGATCGCGATCGCGATAGGGGGCGCATATTAGGTGATTCGCTAAACGGATTCAACTACTCCGACACGCTTCCGCTAAATTGAACCAAAACGAACCCTTTTTATTGCATCGCAACAATTCCCTGATACCTTTATGCCCTCAACAGGGACGAGTGCACGATGAATCTTCCAAATACGCTTTTTAAACGAAATCAGTCGGAGACCACAGCCGCAACAGACGAGCCAAAAACTAATTGGCACGCTCTGACGACTGAAGAGACATTACAACACCTACACACTCATCCTGAGGGCCTCTCTGACACGGAAGCAGCGAACCGCCAAATCAAGTACGGTCCAAACGCCCTACCAGAGACCAATCAACGCTCACTGCTTGAAAAAATTGTTAGCCAATTTCGGAACGTTTTAATTTACGTTCTATTAATTGCCGCGCTAATCACCACACTCCTCGGTCATAGCATGGATGCTCTGGTGATTCTGTCAGTCGTCTTAATCAATGCTGTCATCGGATTAATCCAAGAAGGAAAAGCAGAGAAAGCACTCGATTCTATTCGTCACATGGTGGACCCAGAGGCGACCGTCGTCAGACATGGACATCGCCAGCATATTGATGCAACTCAGATCGTCCCTGGTGATGTGGTATTCATTCAGGCTGGGGACCGAGTTCCAGCTGATCTACGCCTGATTCAGACATCCAACCTACAAATCGATGATGCGTTACTCACTGGCGAGTCGATGGTTGTAACTAAAGAGACAAGCGCCAACCCAATTGATGCAGCGCTCGGTGATCGTCGATCCATGGCATTTTGGGGAACATTCGTGTCTACCGGCCAAGGACTTGGCGTTGTCGTCGAGACAGGAGCCAATACAGAGCTTGGCAAGATCAGCACCTTAATCAATCAAGTTGAGACCCTAAAAACACCACTCGTACGTCAGATGGATCAGTTTGCTGAGCAGCTGACCTGGTTTATTTTGGCCGTGAGTGCGATCGCATTTGGGTTTGCAACGGTGATTCAAGACTACGCTCTCACCGATGCGTTTTTGGCTGTCGTTGGTCTAGCTGTGGCTGCTATTCCGGAAGGACTCCCAGCCATTATGACCATCACTCTTGCCATCGGCGTCCAACAAATGGCGAGCAAGAACGCCATTATTCGTCGACTGCCAGCTGTTGAAACACTCGGGTCTGTCACTGTCATCTGCTCAGACAAAACAGGCACCCTGACCTGTAATGAGATGATGGTGCAGAATATCGTGACACAGGATCATCACTACACAGTCACAGGAAGCGGATACACCCCCAAAGGCTCGATTCAGTTGGACGGGCAGACTGTCGATGTAGCCCAGCACCACACGTTATCGAGCCTATTAAAGGCTGGAATACTTAATAATGATGCTGAGCTCAGAGAAGATGAAAGCCGTTGGGTTGTCGAAGGTAATCCGATGGAAGCGGCCCTTTTATCCGTGGCAATGAAAGCCGATCTTGATCCAATGCATTTACGTCAACTCGAGCCCCGAGTAGACGACATTCCCTTTGATTCAGCACATAAATTTATGGCCACACGCCATGAGATCGCCGATTCCGCTGTCACCTTTGTTAAGGGTGCCCCTGAACGCATCGTTGGGATGTGTGAGCAAGTTCAGACAGCCGATGGCCTTGAGCCCATTGATCGATCGTTTTGGGAAGGTGAGCTCGAGAAACTCGCCGCCCAAGGTAACCGAATTATTGCGATTGCCGTTTTTGAAGGACC